>DATGHI010000075.1:0-8977 GCA_035308065.1 Gammaproteobacteria bacterium
CATTGCCGGGTAGCTATATACGGACGGGATAACCGCTGAAAGCATCTAAGCGGGAAGCCCACCCCAAGATTAGATCTCCCTGGACTCTTGAAGTCCCTAAAGGCCCGTCGAAGACTACGACGTTGATAGGCTGGGTGTGTAAGCGCAGCAATGCGTTCAGCTAACCAGTACTAATTGGCCGTGCGGCTTGGCCATATAACCCCAAACGGTTTGTATGGCACAAGATTTGGATCTGTAGGTCTCCGCGAGAGACTGACATACGTAAGCACCAACAACTTTCCGCTGTACCGCGGGCCTTCGGGCTCGCGACAGTGAACCGGTTTGCCTGGCGACCATAGCGAGTGGGAACCACCCGATCCCATCCCGAACTCGGAAGTGAAACTGCTCAGCGCCGATGCTAGTGTGCGGCCTCCGCATGCGAAAGTAGGACATTGCCAGGCTCTAAATGCGAAACCCCCTGACGTGAAAACGTCAGGGGGTTTTTCTTTATGGTCTTCCTGGCGATGTGCTGCTTTCGCATGCTGATGCGAAAGTAGGGTGAGCGTATTTGCCGCCCACTGGGCGGCAAATACGCGAACGCCTGGGCAGGATGCCCAGGCTGGGTCTGCTACGAAGTGCACGCTCTCGCCAGGGATGGCATAGCGGTTCTTGGCTTACCCACTGGACGCCGGCCTTGCGAACGCCCGGGCAGGGCTCGAAGCGAAGCCTCGAGCGGGCGCACAGGGATGTGCGCCCTGGACCACAAGCGGAGCCGGATGCGTAGCGCAGTGGCCGGGCTGGGCGTTCTAAGCACGATACGTTCACGCCAGGGATGGCATCGCGTTCTCATGGGTGTGTTCTTTACCCGCCCGGCGGTACGAATCATCTTGCAGCTGTTGATTTTCGCGATGGTGGGATTCGGAGCGCGCGTTTAACGACACTCGATACTGACTTCTCCGTTATCCCCCGATGTATGCAATACGAAGAATCTATCCACTTATCAAGCGGCTTGGCCCCCTTGCTCGAATTGCACGAACGGCAACAAAGCGCGATGTTTTCCCTGGTAATGATTCTTGCGTCATTAACGATGTGTTCCCAGCTTCGTCTTCTGCCGCTCCCCTTTTTAGAACTAAAGCGGCGCCGGCAATAGACACAGGACTTGTCTCTTGCAACGACTTCATTTTCAAGCCATTCCGGGATGTTCCATCGATTCATCTAGTTCAACAACCTCTCCAACCACTCCACCACCGCCTTCCACGCCGGGCCTTTCGGGTCCAGGTGCTCGAAGTGGCCCATCCCCGGGAATTCCACGTAGTCCACCTTGTCGCCGGCGCGCCGCGCCGCCTTCGCATACTCACGGCCCATATCCGGTATCACCACGTCGTCGTCGGCGCCGTGGACGATGAGCTGCGGCACGCCCAAGGGCAATAGCGCCCGAGGCGAGGCCGCGCGATAACGCTCCGGGTATTCCGCGGGCGTCCCGCCCGTTAGTTCCAAGGCCACCCGGTTGGAGCAGCCGAGTTCGTAGACGCGCAGGAGATCTGCGGCCGGTGACTGGCCCACGGCGGCCGTGACTTTCACCTTGGGCGAGGCATCGCCGGCTTCGAGCCGGCGCGGGCCAGCGGCCCAGAGGGCGAGATGGCCGCCGGCGGAATGGCCCACGGTGATGACGCGAGTGAGATCCAGATCGGCGCCGTCCGCTTTGAGTCGCGCGAGGTAGTCGATGCCGGCGGAGACGTCCTTGAGGGTGCCGGGCCAGCCGCCGCCCGGCTCGCCGAGGCGCCGGTATTCCAGGTTCCAGGCGGCGTAGCCGCGGCGCGTGAGGTCTTCCGCGAGCGGCGTCATCTGGTCGTAGCCGTAGGGCAGGCGCCAGAAACCGCCGTGCAAGAGGCAGATCACCGGTGGCAGTTTCGCCTTCGGAAGGTGCAGGTCGCCGACCTGCGACGCGGCGGGGCCGTAGCGGTGCGTCTGCATGCCTCAAGGTCCCGTCGGGCGGTATTCCGTCGGATTCATGCTCTGGGCGTCGCTGAAGAAGAAGCCCAAGAGGGCATAGCGGCTGCCCTTCGTCACGGGCATGACCTCGTGCAGCAGCGAGCAGGAGAAGACCACGGCGCCGCCGCGCTCGGGCGCATAAAGGTCCGGGCCAAACTCGGGGAAGTGCAGCTCGCCGCCGTCGTAGGCGCCGGTGTTGAGGTTCAGGGTCATGGCGAAGCGCCGGTGCTGGGTGTCCCGGGACTCGTTGTCCCGGTGGGGCCGGAAATAGCCGGCGCCCTCGTCGTAGCGGATCACCTTGAAGACTTCGTGCTGGGTCACCTGGAAGTTGAAGCAGCGCTGGATTTCCGGCAGCACGCGCTTGACCAGGGCGTCTTTGACCCGCTCGAGCCACGGACCTTCCTGGAGGTAGATGTCGCGGCGCATCTTCACGTTGGGATCCGGCTTCCAGTCCGCCTTGTCTCCGTGCACGTAGGCGGTACCCGAGGGCGTGCCGCCCGTCTCCTCGAAGAGCGCGATGAGCCCGTCGCAGGAGGCTTGGTCGAAGACCCGGGGGATGAAGAGTGCCGGCGCCTGTCGTTGGAACGTCCTCGCGGGCGGCTGACGGCGTGCGGCGCAGAGCGCCGCGATCTCTTTCACGAAACTCTCTGCGTCGCCCTGCCGCTCACGGCGGTCGGTGATGCGCAGGTTCTCGTCCAGCACGAACGCCGTCGTGGCATTCACCGGTCCGCCCAGGAGATGGGCCGCCAGAGCGCCGTCATCCGCCATGAGCGTGATGCCGGGCTTCAAGCCCGCCGTGAGCGCCGCACATTCCGCCGGGCTGCCCTGCACCGCTGCCACGCGTGTCACTTTTTCCCACGCGGGGTCGGCGTAACCGAGCGCCGCGAGGTCGGCGCGCGTCTCGGCATCCCCGGCGCGGCCCAAGGCCACGAGCACGATGGGCTGGCCGTAGTAGAGGTCGTAGAACATGCGGGGTTTGCCGTCTACGCCCGGGCGTACGAAATCCGGTATGCGGTCGCCCGGCGTCAGACCCGCCATGGATGCCTGCTCCTGAAGAAGTGGGATTCGAGACCCCGATACTCTAGCATCCCGGCCGTTAGGGTAAGATTTGCCGCCATCGCCGCCGGTGCATCCGCCACATGAATGCCAGCCAGGAAAACCAGTCCGCCACCGCCGTGCTCATGATCCGGCCGGCGAACTTCGGCGCCAATCCGGAGACCGCGGGTTCCAACACCTTCCAGAAGAGCACCGCCCAGGGTGCCGAGGTGCAGGCCAAGGCACGCGCCGAGTTCGACGGCCTCGTGGAAGTCCTCTCCAAGGCCGGCGTTCTGGTGGAGGTGTTCGAGGACCGGACCGAGCCCGTGACCCCCGATGCCGTGTTCCCCAACAACTGGGTGAGCTTCCACGGCGACGGCAGCGCCTGGCTCTATCCCATGCAGGCCGCGAGCCGCCGCTGGGAGCGGCGCTCCGACATCCTCGATAGCCTGCGGGTGGAGCGCGGCTACCGTCTCGGGGACGTGCGTGATCTTTCCTACGCCGAACTGGACGGCCGCTATCTCGAGGGCACCGGCAGCCTGGTGTTGGACCGCCGCAACCGCGTGGCATACGCCGGCCTCTCGCCGCGCACCGATGCACGCCTGGTCCAGGAATGGACCAAGAGCACGGGCTACACCGCGCTCGCGTTCCATGCCCGCGACACCAAAGGCCGCGCCATCTACCACACCAACGTCATGCTCTGTGTCGGCACCGATTTCGCCCTAGGCTGCTTCGATTGCATCGTGGAGCCCAAAGAGCGGGAGCGGGTGACGAAGCAGCTCGCGGATACCGGCCACGAGCTGGTGGCCATCAGCCCCTACCAGATGGAAGCGTTCGCCGGGAACATGCTGGAATTGAAAGGCCGCTACGGCGAGACTTTGCTGGCCCTGTCAGCCCGCGCCGAGCGCGCCTTACAGCCCAAGCAACGGGCGGTGCTCGAGAGATACGCGCGCCTGGTGGCCTCGCCCATCGACACTATTGAAGATTGCTCCGGCGGCAGCGTTCGGTGCATGCTGGCGGAAATCCATCTGCCGAGGAATCAATGATGGCCGGCAAGAGCCTCCAGGAGACTTACGCTCCCCACAACGCCTGCTTCGGCTGTGGTCCCGCCAACGAGAAGGGCCTGCACGTGCGCAGTTTCGTCCGGGGCGACGAGGTGGTGGCGGAATGGAAGGCGGAGCCGCACCACGAGGCTTTCCCGGGCGTGCTCAACGGCGGCATCGTCGGCTCGCTCCTGGACTGCCATTGCAACTGGACCGCCGCCTGGCACCTGATGCAGAAGAGCGGAGCCGAGACTCCGCCCTGCACCGTGACCGCCGAGTATTCCATCGTGCTGAAGCGCCCCACCCCCACCGACGGCCCCATCAGCCTCAAGGCGCGGGTGCTGTCTTCCACGGAGGACCGGGCGGTCGTCGAAGGTGAACTCTGGGCGGGCGGGAAGCTATGCGATACGTGCAAAGGCACTTTCGTCGCCGTTAAAGAAGGGCATCCCGCCTTCCATCGCTGGTAAAGATCACTCCAAAGCTACAACGGCCAGGATGGCCTAACGTCGCGGGAGGGCAGGAGGCCCGGGAGCGACGGGCGCGAGACGCCTCGTCCATTTCGCTTCACAATCCTGTTCCGCGAAATGGCCCCGGGCAGGCATCCTGTCTGCCCGCACGTCGCATGCGACGTGCGCCTCGCTCTGCTTCGGCTCGTGACGCTTTGGGCGCGATTTTCTCGGGCTAATCAGCCCTGTTTAGAGACGACTTCTTTGGCTTTCTCGTAGAAGTGGTTGATGTCGTTGGCGCCGGAGAGGTCGAACTCCCCCAGGTTGATGCCGAGGAGGGTCTCCACTTCCAGCACCAGGTTCATGCCGTCCAGGGAGTCGAGCCCCACGTCCGAGAAGCTCTCGTCGTCGCGGATCTTGATCTCGCTCACGTCGCGGACCCGCTTTAAGCCCTCGATCACGGCGCTGCGGAATTCGTCTTTCGAGAACATCATGGTCTCCTGGTGCTGACGCACGAAAGATACAGGCCGGCTGTGGTCTGGACAAGCCGCGGGCTACCACTCGTTGAAGAACACCCCGCCCAGGCGTTCCGCGCCTTCCAGCACCGCCGCCTGGAAGAAGCCGTTGCCGAGCCTGCGCTCGTGGCGCACGGAGAACGCGCCCTTCGGCAGGCGCTTGAGCTTGAGTTGCACGAAGATGAATTTGTGCTTTTCGCCTGGGTGCATCGTCTGCAGCATCTGCTTGTAGACGGCCACCAGCTTCTCGATGAAGCTGAACCCGGGCACCTCCGCCGGTACCGCGGCCATCGGACCCTCGAAGCGGCAGGCCTGCACGACGCGTTCCTCGGGATAGTCCACCCGTTTCCGGATGACCTCGGGCGTATCGAGGATGTGGATCGTTCCGTCCCGGTCACGGTACTTGCCCACCGGCACCGCGTCCGCGGCGGGCGTCTCGCGGGTGAAGCTGCAGTTATTCAGCGTCTTCTTGTAGAACACGATCTCAAGGTCGCGCGGGTCCTTCGCCATCCGTTCGATGATGAAGTCGAAGATGATGGAGCCGCTCAAGTAATCCCGCGAGCCCTTGATCGCGAAGTCCGACTTCATCTGCGCTTCGCCGCCAGGTGTTCCTTGAGCCGCGTGGCGTGCGGCAGGGCGAAGTTCCCCGACACGTCGGAGCCAGGCGGCAGGTCGTCGATCACCACGCTGCCGATGCGGATCTTCGAGCCCTTGCCGATGGTCAGGGCGTTCGCGATCGCCGCGTTGGCGCCGATCCAGCAGTCTTCGCCGATCTCTACCCGGCCGGCGATCAGCGACAGCCCCGAGATGTCGGTGCGGTCGCCGATGCTGCAGTCGTGGCCCACGTTCACGTGCAAGCCCACGTGGACCTCCCGGCCGATGCGCGTGGCCTCGCCGTAGTTGACGGAGCGGGCGATGTTCGCTGCGGTGTACACCACGCTGCCATCGCCGATGACCACACCGCCGAAATGCTGCACGTGCATCTTCTTGCCGAGGATGGTCTTGGCGAACAGGCCGAAGGTGCCGATGGTGGCGTGCGGGTGGATGACGCAGCCCTCGCCCACGCTCACGGGTCCCGTGAGCAGAGCGCCTTCGCCCACGACGCTGCCGGCGCCGACAGAGACCTCCGGGCCTACGACGGCGCTGGCCGCGATCCGGGCGCTCTTATGTACCGTGCCCTTGACGGCGGTTCTCGCACCCGGCTCGTGGATCGCCGTGTTGTGCACCGCATAGAAGAGCTCGTCCGGCTTGTCGGAGATGATCACCGCCTTCTTCTTCGCCGGTGGCGCCGACACCGCAGCGCGAGACGCGACGATGGCCACGATGTGGTCGTTGGCCGCCGCTTCGTCGTAGTACCTGCGGTTGAGCCCCAGGCACACCCGGCCCGGCAGTTCCGTCCAGGTGAAGGCTGTGGCGCGCGCCTCGGCCAGGCATTCGGGATTGAGGATCTCCGAGATGCCGAAGAGTTCGCGGTATCCCTTGGGCAGTTTGTCCAGAAAGCTTTGCATGCGGGTGCTTTAGCCAAGGGGATGGGCCCCGGACGTGGATCGCGGGGCGGAAAGCTATTTTAGAGGATTGGGTCATCCTTAGGGCAGTGTTCCGCCGCCGTCCTGACCTTGGGGGGCGCGGCTGGTAAGCTTGAGTGAAATCAAGGTTCAGGAGGTTGCATGGGAGACGGGGCGCGCAGGCCATTGGGGCGTTACGGGCTGCTCGCCCTGTTCGTGCTCGCTGTCCTGGCGGATTTCTTCCTGCTGGGCGGACTGGATTCCCTCGAGCATCCCGTCCAGGACGTGCTGGTGCGCGCCTATTCCGCCACGCGCCCGCCGGATCCGGACGTGGTGGTGGTGGACGTGGACGAGCAGAGTCTGGTGGCAGCCCAGAAGGAGTTGGGCGCCGGCTGGCCCTGGCCGCGTTCGCTCTATGCCGATCTGCTGCAGGGCCTGTACAAGCAGGACCCCGCGGCGATCGTGTTCGACATCAATTTCGTGGACCCGGACCTGGTGCGGCCCGAGAACGACCAGTACCTGATCCAGACGGCCACCGGCAACGACCGGACGTACTTCCCCATGGTGCGCTCCGAGGGCGCCGGCACCGACGACAGCAAGGGACCGCCGCTCAAGGCCTTCCCGCCGCAACTGGGGTTCGTCTCCGGTCCCGGCGCCGACCCGGACGCGCGTGTCAGCGTGGTGTTCCCGCTGCCGCAGCTCGCCATGACGGGACGCGTGGGGCTGATCAATTTCCTGCAGGATAGCGACAAGGTAGGGCGCAGCTACTACACGTATTACGACGCCTACGGCTGGAAGATGCCGTCGCTGCCCGTGAAGGTGGCCCAGAGTCTCGGCTTCGGGCTACCGGCGAGCGATTCTTTCGTGCTCAACTGGCGTGGAGTCGCGGGCAGCGTACCCCACGTCTCCTTCTACGATCTCTACGCCGACCTGCAGCGGCAGAAGCACCAACGGCCCGCCGGCGAGTTCAAGGACAAGATCGTGGTCATCGGCACGGACGCGACCGGTTTGGGCGACAATCATCCGACGCCCCTGGCGGCGACTTATCCCGGCGTGGACGAGCTCGCCACCGCGCTCTCCAACCTCAAGGACGGCGACTGGATGCGGCGCACGCCGCCCTGGACGGGCGCACTGCTGTCGCTCGCCCTGATCCTCGGTCTCGCCGCGCTCTTCGGTCGCGGCCAGGGCCCGTTCCGCACCGGCTTGGTGCTGTTCGGTGCTTCGCTGCTGCTGCTGGCCCTGGGTTACGGGCTCCTGCACGCGCGCTGGCTCCTGCCCGTGTCGCAGCCGTTGTTGTTCGCCTGGCTGTTCTACGTCGGCATGGCCTTGGCCGAGTACCTGCGCGAGCGGCGCGAGCGGCAGCACGCCATCGGCATGTTCGGCCGCTTCCTGGACCCGCGGGTGGTGGACGATCTCGTCAAGAACCAGCGCAATCTTTTGGACGAAGGCGCCAAGAGCCGCGAAGTGACGCTCTTGTTCTCCGACATCCGCGGTTTCACCACGCTCTCCGAGAGCCGCACCCCCGAGCAGGTGGTGGACATCCTCAACCGCTATTTCACCCTGCAGGTGGACGTGGTGTTCCGCCACGGCGGCACTGTGGACAAGTTCATCGGCGACTGCATCATGGCCTTCTGGGGCGCGCCGCTGGCAGATCCCGACCAGGCGAAGAACGCTGTGGCCGCGGCCCTGGAGATGGCTGAGGTGCTGCTGGAGTTCCGCAAGGGCCTGGGCCCCGACTTGGCTGAAGTGTTCGACGTCGGGATAGGCATCCACACCGGCCAGGCCGTGGTGGGCTTCATGGGCTCCCACAACAAGCTCGATTACACCGCCATCGGCGACACCGTGAACCTGGCCTCCCGCATCGAGGGCCAGACCAAGGGCGTGGCCCGCGTGCTGGTCTCCGCCGCCACCCGCGAGCGCTGCGGCGAGGCCTTTGACTTCACCGAGCGGGGTACTTATAAAGTGAAGGGCAGGGAACAGCCTGTGCAGCTTTACGAACCCCGGGGGAAGCCATGAGACGCTGGTTGGGACTGAGTGTGGCGATGCTCCTGGTGCTGGGCGCGGTGCATGCCGCGGCGGGCTCCGACGCCTCCACCATCGTCGACTCGAACTTGAACAGCGGACCCTATTCCGACGCCAGCGTGGTGGTGGCCGTTCCCAACGGCAGCGCCGTCTCCGTCATCGAGCGCCAGGGCGGCTGGTACCACGTGCGTCTCGCCTCCGGCCAGGACGGCTGGCTGCCCATGACCAGCATCAGGTACAACGGCGGCAGCTCTGCCGCCGCCGGCGGCACCAACTGGTCCAGCCTGTTCGAGAGCGGCCGCTCCGGCGCCGGCGGCGCCACCGCCTCCACCGGCGTGCGCGGCCTCAACACCGGCGACATCGCCAACGCCAAGCCCGATCCCGCCGCGGTCACCGAGCTCGACCAGTGGATGGTGAAGCCGCCCGTGGCCACCGCCTTC
>DATGHI010000076.1:0-2358 GCA_035308065.1 Gammaproteobacteria bacterium
AATGCTAACGTGCCGGGCCTTCGAGGGGATGCCCGCCATGCTGCCACGCCTCATCATCATCGTCGTACTCATCGCCATCCTCGCGAGCCTGTTCTCGGGCATGTACTTCATGGTGCACGACCGCGGCCAGTCCACCCGCAATGTCAAGGCATTATCCATCCGCATCGGGCTATCACTACTGTTGTTCGCACTGCTGATCGTCGCGTATCTCACCGGCGTCATCCATCCCAATCCGGTTCATCCGTAATTAGTTTATAGCTCAAGCGAAAGCGTCGCGAGCGAAGACAGGACGAGGCCCGCGAGGTGAGCAACCCGGAGCGTACTCTTAAGTACGTGAGGATTGCGAACCGATGCGCAACGAAGTCATGCCGAGCGCAGCAGCTTTGGCGAGGAACACAAACAAGAAGCGCCGCGACCGCGGCGCTTCCGGCAATTACGCTTGCCTTCGTTTGGCTTACAGCCAATAGACGAAGATATAGAGGCCAAGCCAGACGACATCCACGAAGTGCCAGTACCAGGACACCGCTTCGAAGGCGAAGTGGTGCTCCGGCTTGAAGTGGCCCCTGAGGGAGCGGCCCAGGATCACCGTCAGCATGATGGCGCCGATGGTCACGTGCAGGCCGTGGAAGCCGGTGAGCATGAAGAACGTGGAGCCGTAGATGCCGCTGCCGAGCGTCAGGTTCTGCTAGGTGTAGGCGTCGATGTACTCGTGGGCCTGCAGCGTCACGAAGCTGAAGCCCAGGATGATGGTGAATAGCAGGAACAGCTTGAGCTTGCCGCGCTGGTTGGCCTTGAGGCCCCAGTGGGCGATGGTCACCGTGAGTCCGCTGGTGAGCAGGATCGCGGTGTTGAGCGCCGGGATGCCGAGCGCCTCCATGGCTTTGAACGTGCCGCCGATGCCCGCCGGGCCGTTGGTCGGCCAGCCCGGTTCGAAGCCGCGCCACAGGACCAGGTTGGTGAACAGGTTCTTGCCCTCGCCGCCCAGCCACGGCAGCGCGAAGGTGCGGGCGTAGAACAGCGCGCCGAAGAACGCGGCGAAGAACATCACTTCGGAGAAGATGAACCAAGTCATGCCCCAGCGGAACGAGCGGTCCACCTGCTCGTTGTAGGTGCCGGCCTCGCTCTCGCGGATGACGGTGCCGAACCAGCCGAACATCATGAACAGGATGATGGCGATGCCCACCGGGAAGAGGTAATGGCCGATGCTCACATCCTCGAGCCACAGGGCGGCTGAGAAGAGCGTGGTGAACAGCCCGATGGAGCCGACGATCGGCCAGTGGCTGCCGTGCGGCACGTAATAGTGGTCGGCATTGGTCGGGGCTGACATGTTCTGGTCCTTTCTGGTTACGACCCGGAGTTCTGTCCGGGCGTGACATTGAAATAAGTGTAGGAGATCGTCACTATCGTGATGTCCTTCGGCAGCGCCGGGTCGAGGTAGAACCGCACCGGCATGTGCCGCGACTCATGGGCTCCGAACGTCTCCTTCGTGAAACAGAAACACTCCGTCTTGTGCACGTATCGCGCCGCCTCGCCTGGGCCATAGGTGGCGACCGCCTGCGCCGTCACGTCCGCGCCGCTCTGGTTCGCGGCGAAGAACGAAGTGCCGTACAGCTCGCCCGGGTGCACCTGCATGGTACCCGCGTCCGGACGGAAGGCGAACGGCAGTTTGCTGTTCACCGTGGCCAGGAACTGCACGGTCACGCTGCGGTCCCGGTCCACTTCGCCGGCGTAGGCCGCCGACGACGTCTCCACTCCCGTGCCGTTCAGGCCCGTCAGCTGGCATACCACCCGGTAGAGCGGTACCAGCACGAACCCGAAGGCGAACATCCCAGCCACCATGCCCAACAGACCCAGTACCAGCCCGCGATGGCGCTTCTTCCCAGTTGCCTGTGTGTCCATCTGTGGAAGCTACCCTTACGGATGCCTCCAGCTCACGATCAAGAATATGCCCACGTAGAACGCCAGGGCCACCAGCGCCAGGATCAGCGCCGTGCGCAACGCGCCGCGCCTGCCGCGCGCGCGCGCATTCCCGTCTTCTGTGTCCGCCATGGCCGTCATGCCCGCCGCTCAGTCGTCCCGGTACGGGTGCGCCCACACGGCGGTGGGTGGCTCGGTGAAGCTGTGGTAAGGCGGCGGCGAAGGCAGGGTCCACTCCAGTCCCTTCGCGCCCTCCCAGGGCTTGGCCGGCGCTTTCGCGCCGCCGCGGATGCACATGATCACGCAGGCGAGGAACAGGAGCTGGCTGGCGCCAAACAGGAAGCCGCCGATGGACGAGAGCATGTTGAGGTCCGCGAACTGCACCGGGTAATCCGGGATGCGCCGCGGCATGCCGGCGAGGCCGAGGAAGTGCTGCGGGAA
>DATGHI010000077.1:0-3906 GCA_035308065.1 Gammaproteobacteria bacterium
CGGCACCGAGGTGTCCGCGCTGCTCGGCCGCATGCCCTCCGCGGTGGGCTACCAGCCGACGCTCGCCGAGGAGATGGGAGTGCTGCAGGAACGCATCACCTCCACCAAGAAGGGCTCCATCACCTCCATCCAGGCGGTGTACGTGCCCGCCGACGACCTCACCGACCCGTCGCCCGCCACCACCTTCGCGCACCTGGACGCCACCGTGGTGCTCAGCCGCGACATCGCGGCGCTCGGCATCTATCCCGCCGTGGACCCGCTCGATTCCACCTCCCGCCAGGTGGACCCGAACGTCATCGGCCAGGAGCACTACGACACCGCCCGCGGCGTGCAGGCCGTGCTGCAGCGCTACAAGGAACTGAAGGACATCATCGCCATCCTGGGCATGGACGAGCTCTCGGAAGAGGACAAACTCGCGGTCAACCGCGCGCGCAAGATCCAGCGCTTCCTGTCACAGCCGTTCACCGTGGCCGCCGTGTTCACCGGCAGCCCCGGCAAGTATGTGTCCCTCAAGGACACCATCCGCGGCTTCAAGGGCATCATCGCCGGCGAGTACGACCACCTGCCGGAGCAGGCCTTCTACATGGTCGGTACCATAGAAGAAGCGGTCGAGAAGGCCAAGACGCTATAAGGCAGAACCATGGCAAGCACCTTCCACGTCGACATCGTCAGCGCTGAGCGCGAGATCTTCTCGGGCGAGGCCGAGATGGTGTTCGCGCCGGCGGAGATGGGCGAGCTCGGCATTACGCCGCGGCACGCACCGCTTCTGACGCGCTTGAAACCCGGCACGGTGCGAGTCCAATCGGGCGGCGAGGAATCGGTGTTCTTCGTCTCCGGCGGCATCCTCGAGATCCAGCCGCACATGGTCACGGTGCTGTCGGACACGGCGCTCCGCGCCCGCGACATCGACGAGGCCGCCGCCCAGGACGCCAAGCGCAAGGCCGAGGAGGCGCTCGCCAACCAGACCGGCGAGATGGACGTGGCCAGGGCCCAGGCGGAACTGCTGGAGGCGCTGGCCCGGCTCAGGGCCCTGGAGCAGATACGGAAGAAGGCCGGCAGGTAAGGCCGACGTTGCCAAAGCATGACAGCGGGCCGGCTTGCCGGCCCGTTGCATTTCAGCGCCGGTGCGGGCGCACCTGGATGCTATGATGAAGGCCGTTCCATGCACGAGCTGACGGACCTTCTGCCGCCATGCCCCTGAGTGTCGTCATCCTGGCCGCCGGCCAGGGCAAGCGTATGCATTCCGACCTGCCCAAGGTGTTGCAGCCTTTGGGGGGATTCACCCTGCTCGAACACGTGGTGAAGAGCGCCGCGGCGCTCGACGCCCACGCCGTGTACGTGATTTACGGCCACGAGGGCGAGCAGGTGATGGCCGCGCACGATCACCTCAAGGTGCATTGGGTGCTGCAGGATGAGCAACTCGGCACCGGTCACGCGGTGATGCAGGCCCTGCCCAAGATCTCCGACGCCGATCTCCTGCTGGTGCTCTACGGCGACGTGCCGCTGGTGACCCCGGCGACGCTTAAGCGCCTCACGGACGCCGCCGCCAAGGGTGAGCTGGCGGTGCTGACGGCGAAGGTGCCGGACCCCAAGGGCTATGGCCGCATCCTGCGCGACGGCTCAGGGCGGGTGACCCGCATCGTCGAGGAGAAGGACGCCACCCCTGCGCAGCGCTGGGTGGACGAGATCAACACCGGACTCATGGCCTGTGGTGCCGACCGTTTCCGCCGCTGGCTCAAGAACGTGGGCAACCAGAACGCCCAGAAGGAATACTACCTCACTGATGTCATCGCCATGGCGGTGGCCGATGGCGTGAAGGTGGAGGGCGTGCTGGCGGAAGACCACAACGAGACCCGTGGCATCAACGACAAGCAGCAGCTGGCCCAGGCCGAAAAGGCGCTACGCAAGCGCACCGCCATCGAATTGATGCTGGCGGGACTGACGCTGCGCGATCCGCGGCGTTTCGACCTGCGCGGCAGCATCGAGTTTGGCCGCGATACCGTCATCGACGTGAATTGTGTTCTGGAAGGCCGGGTCAAGCTCGGGGACCGGGTGAAGATCGGACCTCAGGTGCTGATCCGCGACTGCGAGATCGGCGACGACACCGAGGTGCTGGCCCAGTGCGTGCTCGATGGAGCGAAGATCGGCGCGAAGGTCCGCATCGGCCCCTTCGCCCGCATCCGCCCGGGCACAGCACTCGCCGACGAGGCCCACGTGGGCAACTTCGTCGAGGTGAAGAACAGCCGCTTCGGTAAGGGCAGCAAAGCGAACCACCTGGCCTACGTAGGCGACGCGAAAGTAGGGGACCAGGTCAACATCGGTGCGGGCGTCATCACCTGCAACTACGACGGTGCCGCCAAGCACACCACGGTCATCGAAGACGGAGCGTTCGTGGGCTCCGACGTGACCCTGGTGGCGCCGGTCACCGTGGGTGCCGGGGCTTACATCGCCGCCGGCTCTACCATCACCAAGAATGCCCCGGCGGGACAGCTCACCCTGGCGCGGGCGCGCCAGGAGACCAAGGCTGGCTGGCAACCGCCCGTGAAGAAGAAATAAGAACATGTGCGGAATCGTAGGCGCCGCAGCCGGCCGGGATGTCGTCTCGCTGCTCATCGAAGGGCTGCAGCGCCTGGAATACCGCGGCTACGATTCCGCCGGCATCGCCGTGCTGGACGGCGGCATCAGGCGCGTGCGCAGCGTCGGCCGCGTGGCGGAGATGCAGAAGAAGGCCAGGCTCGAGAAGCTCGTTGGTGTCACCGGCATCGGCCACACCCGCTGGGCTACCCACGGCGGTGTCACGGAACCCAACGCCCACCCGCACATCTCCATGGACGAGATCGCGGTGGTGCACAACGGCATCATCGAGAACCACGAGGAACACCGGGCCAAGCTCAAGAAACTCGGTTACCGCTTCGAGTCCCAGACCGACACCGAGGTCATCGCCCATCTCATCCACTGGCACCTGAAGCAGCACGGCGACCTGTTCCGCGCCACCCGCGAGACGGCGCGGGAGCTCGTGGGTGCCTACGCCATCGCCGTGCTGTCCCTCAAGGATCCGGATGTGGTCACCGGTGCGCGCATGGGCTGCCCGCTGCTGGTGGCGCTAGGGGAGGGGGAGAACTTCCTGGCCTCCGACGTCTCGGCGGTGCTCTCCGCCACCCGCCGCGTGATCTACCTCGAGGACGGGGACGTGGTAGAGGTCAGACGCACGGGCGTGCAGGTGATGGACCGGGACGACCAGCCTGTGCAGCGCAAGGAGTACCTGAGCCAGGCCTCCCTCGCGGCCATGGAGCTCGGCCCTTACCAGCACTACATGCAGAAGGAGATCCACGAGCAGCCGAAGGCGCTCACGGACACCATCGAGGCGGTGATGGTGGACGGCTTCAACCCCGCCATCTTCGGCAAGGGCGCCGCCGCGCTGCTGAAGAGCATCGACCGGGTGCTGATCCTCGCGGCGGGTACCAGCTACTACGCTGGGCTCACGGCCAAGTACTGGATCGAGGCCTTGGCCCATGTGCCGGTGTCGGTGGAGATCGCGAGCGAATACCGCTACCGGGACTCGGTGGTGGACAAGAAACAGCTCATCATCACCATCTCCCAGTCAGGCGAGACCCTCGACACCCTGGAGGCCCTGAAGCACGCCAAGAAACTGGGGCACGGGAAGACCCTCTCCATCTGCAACGTCCCGGAGAGCGCCATCCCCCGGACCTCGAAGCTCGTGTTCTATACCCGCGCCGGCGCCGAGATTGGAGTTGCCTCCACCAAGGCGTTCACCACCCAACTGACCGCTCTCGGGATGCTGGTCGTTGCACTCGCGAAGCATCAGCGCGATGGCGCTCTCGAACGCGATCTGGTGCTGCAGCTGCTGCAGTTGCCGGGCCTGGTCGAGAAAACCTTGAAGCTGAA
>DATGHI010000078.1:0-9392 GCA_035308065.1 Gammaproteobacteria bacterium
GTCGTGGCGGAGGGTAAGGAGATGTTCGCGAAGCTCGTGGACATCACGATGCAACCATTGACGCCCACGCCGGTGGTGGTGGAGGTGGGGCTGGCGGCGGAGCCGGAACCTGCAGCGCAGTGGGCCCCGTCCTCGCAGAGCGCGCCTTGCCACACGCCGTCGGCGGTGTCGTAGCTGTTGTTATGGTTGAAATCGTAGTAATAATCCGTCGGGCTCGAACTGTGAAAAGTGCCGTCTTCGTTCCGGTCCTGAAATTGCTCGGGGATATCGTAGAAGGTTTCGCCCTTGTCGAGCACGCCGTCGCCGTTGGCGTCGTTGAAGCTCTCCTCGCCCACGGTATAGGCGAATATATGGGCGTGGCCCAGGATGGTGAAGTCCGGGTGCTCGACCGGGTCCGGCCAGGGCTCCTCACTGCGCCAGTCTACGGAACATTCGCCCTCCGTCGTGCTGCAGCCGCCGGTGGAGACGCCGCTCGATGGCGCGATCGCGCCGCCATCGGTGATGACCGCGACGGCCGTGGTATCGGGCACCGGAGTCTGGAAGCGGTCCGACAGTAGCAGGGTGACGAGGTCGGTAACGTTGCCGATGTGCCACGACTCGACGTTGTGCTTCGCGATCAGCATCGTGAAGTTGTTCTCCGTCGGGATGCCGGTGCTGACGATGATGGAAGTGGAGGTGGCATGCTTGGTCACGCCGTTGATTACCACCGTTGCCGTGACGCCCACGGTCGTGTGCTGCGTGCCGGCCTGGACGAAGGTGAACACCTGTCCGGCGCTGTCGGTGGTGCCTGAGGCGGGATTGATGGTCACGCCGCCGAAACTTGAACTTAAGGCGAAGCTCACGGCGGCGCCGGAGACCGGGTTGCCGTTTATGTCGTTCACCTCGAAGGTCACCTTCGAGCTTGTGGGGCCGCCCATGCCGGCCAGGCCGATGTTGGGGGGGCTCGGCGGGCTGATGAACTGGATGGAACCCACGGTCGCGGGCGCGACGGCGACGTTGGCGTTGGCCGAGATGGTCGCGCCGTTGAGGACGTCGACGCGGTGATGGTGTCTTGCCCCACGCAACCGCTGGCGGTGTAGGTGGAGGTCGCCGCGCCGGTCGTAGTCGTGACCGAGGCGGGATTGAAGCTGGCTTTGCCGGCGGCGGCGCACTTGGACGTGAAGGTGACGACCGTCGAGGTGGTATACAGCGCGTCGCCGTTGTTGTGATCGACGACGTCAGCGGTTACCGTGACACTGCCACTCGCCGCGACGCTCGACGATGAAGTACTAAGGGTGCCGTTCTGGAACACGTTGCCTAGGAGACTCCCGATCTCCAGCAATGCCGTAGTCGTGCCACCGGTACCGGTGGTGGTCCCGCTGCTGCTGTTCAAGCCGCTGCCGCAGGAGGCCAGGACCACGGCCAGCAGCAGGGTCCCCGATCCCTTCATCATTGTCTTCATGGTCGTGGCTCTCATGGTTGTCATCCTCGTTTGACCCCGCGCCGGCTCACTGGCCGACGGCGGCCGTGACGGCCTCATCGACGATCTTCGGCGTGACGAACACCAGCAGTTCGTCCTTGTTGTCCTGGGTCTGGGTGTTGCGGAACAGCCAGCCTAACAGCGGCAGGTCGCCCAGCAGCGGCACCTTGGTGGACGAGATGGTCTTGGTGGTCGCGTAGATGCCGCCCAACACGATGGTGTCGCCGCTGTTGACGAGCACCGTGGTCTTGACGTCGCGCGTGTCGATCGAAGGCACGCTGCCACCGGTGGCGCTCTGCACATTCTGGCCGATGGCGTCGTCATGCACCTCGAGCTGCATGTTGACGCGCTGATCGGGGGTGATCTGCGGGGTCACGTCCAGGCTCAGCACCGCGTTCTTGAAGGCCGTGGTGGTGGCGCCGCTGGCGGAGGCCTGCTGGTAGGGGATCTGTACGCCTTGTTCGATGTGCGCCAGCTGCTGGTCGGCGGTCACGACCCGCGGGCTGGATACCACCTCGCCCTGGCCCTCGGATTGCAGGGCGGAGAGCTCGAGGTCGATGAGCGAGTTGCCGCGCAGCACCGAGAAGGCGATCTGACCTGCGGCGCCGGCCACCGGCAGGTTCACCTGCAGCGCGTCGGCGGTGGACGGGAAGGTCACGACGCCGCCGACCGGGTTGTTGAGGGCGTTGGTGCCGGTGAGGTCGCCGGCGACGGACATGAGGCTGCCGCTGGTCCGACGCGAGCCGGCGTAACCCAACTGGGATCCCAGGGTGCGGCTGAAGTCGTTGTTGGCGATGACGATGCGCGACTCGATGAGCACCTGTTTCACGGCGACGTCGAGCTTCGCCACCAGGTCACGGATGGTGTTGATGTTCTCGGGCGTGTCCTGCACCAGCAGGGTGTTGGTGCGCGTATCCACCGAGAGGCTGCCGCGCTTGGAGAGCATGCTGTTCTCGCCCGAGCCCTTGATGAGCGCCTGCATGTCGCTAGCCTTGGCGTAGTTCACCTGGATGAAGGCCGATTCCAGCGGTTCCACCTGGGTCAGGCTCTGCTGCGCCGCGGCTTCCGCCTGTTCCTGGTTCGAGATCTCGGTGGCGGTGCCTACCATCAGCACGTTGCCCACCTCGCGCGACGCCAGGCCCTTGGTGCGCATGATGATGTCCAGCGCCTGGTCCCAGGGCACGTCCTGCAGACGCAGGGTGATGTTGCCGTTGACGCTGTCGGAGACCACCAGGTTCTTGCCACTGGAGTCTGCGAGGATCGCGAGCACCGCGCGGATGTCGATGCTCTGGAAGTTCAGGCTGATCTTCTGGCCGGTGTACCGCTTCTTCTGCTCCAGCTGGGCGGCATTCGCCTGGGTCGGCGGCTTGAACTCCACGGAGAAGGTGTCGTCGCTCTGGTACGCGAGTTTCTCGTACTGGCCGGCGGAGTGGATGATGAGCTGCACGCCGCTCGGGGTGTTCTGCGCGTCGATGTACTGCACGGGCGTGGCGAAGTCGGTCACGTCCATGCGCCGCACCAGGTCCTCCGGCAGCTTGGCGCCGGCGAAGTCCACCGCGACCGCGCCGTTCTGGTCGTGCACGTTGCCGATGACGCCGGGGTTGGGTAGGGAGACGACGACGTCGCCGGAGCCGTCGGACCCGCGGCGGAAATCCACGCTGGTGATGTCGTTGGGCCCTGCAGGGCCGGCAGGGGCCGCAGCCGGAGCGGGCGCAGCCGCGACCGCCTGGGATGGCGCGGGTGCCGGTGCAGCGGCGGGTACCGGCACGGGCACCGGGGCGGCGGCGACCGCGGCGGTCGGAGTCGGCCCCGTCACTTGCGGGCCGAAGCTGCCGACGTTGGCGGAGGTCACGCCGGTGTCGTTCGGATTGCTGCCCACCAGCACGTAGAGGGTGTTGCCGTCCACCTTGGTGGCGTAGGGCACGAGGGTGGTGAGATTGATGACGACGCGCGAGCGCCCGCCGGCTTCGGCGGCGACCACGCTGTTCACGGCGCCTGCCTGGACCTCGGTCTTATGCTCCTTGAGGCCCAGGCGGGTGTCTTCCAGGTCGAGTGCGATGCGCGCCGGCTGGTTCACGGTGAAGGCCAGCGGCGTCGGAGCGGGGGCGGAGAGTTGTAGGGTGAGCTGCACGCGGTCGCCCGCGAGCTTCTCGGAGCTGATGGACAGGAGCTGGTTGTGCCCCTGGTCGTCCGCGGCGGACCGTCCGGCAGCGAACAGCGCGGCCGCGGTGAGCAGGGAGATCAGCAGGCCGCGGCCGAGAGCCGTGGTGCGCCGGTTGTGCAAAAGGGTTTGGATGTTCATGGCCGTCTCCACCTCGCGGTTATTCGCTGAGCGCCACGTCGGTGACGCGTTCCGACCAGCCGCCTTGGCCGTCCGGCACGATTTCCCGCAGTTTGATGTCTGAATCGGTGATGCTGACGATCTTGCCGTAGTTCTGCCCCATGTAATTGCCGACGGTGACGCGGTGCAGGATGTTGTCGCTGTCTTTCACGAGACCGTAGAGCGTGCCGTTGACGGTGAGCGTGCCCATCATCTTCAGTCCGTCCAGGGGGAACTGTTCCAGGTACTCATGGGCGCGGTTGAAATCCGGGTGCAGCCCCGTGGTCGACATGCCCTTGAGCGCGCTCGCGTTGCCGAAGTTGCTCTCCAATTGCGGCACGAACGGCGAGCGCTGGTCCTGGTCCGCGTAGGTGTAGGTCTCGAAGGGTTTGATCTGCGGCAGGGGCTCGATGTGTCCGCCTTTGCGCGCCTTCACGTCGTTGGCGTACTGCCGCAGGTCGCCCAGGCGGTCGCTGCAGCCGGCGAGGCCGAACACGCACAGCGCGGCACCGAGGAGCCCAAGGCGCTGCAGGTTTGCGTGGCGGGACTTCATCCGTCGCCTCCCGCCGCCGCTTTCTTGGCCGCCTTGGCCTTGGATCTCGCGGCTGACTGCTCCTCATCCTCGAGGTAGCGGTAGGTCTTGGCGGTCAGGGTCATGATCAGGTTATCGCTGCCGCTGCCCGAGGCCGGTTTGATAGAGATGTTGTGCAGCGTGACGATGCGTGGCAACGCGGCCACGTCGCTCACGAACTTGCCGAAGTCGTGGTAGCCGCCCTCGAGCGTGAGATCGATGGGCTTCTCCGCGTAGAAGTCCTTGGGAGCCTCGCCGCCGGGCCTGAACAGGTCCTGTTTCAAGCCGTCCACCTGCGCGGTCTGGGAGATGTCCTGCAGGATGCTCGGGATCTCCGTCTTGCCGGGCAGCTGGCGCAGCATGTTGCCGAAGGTGGCCTGCATGTCGTCCAGTTGTTTCTGGTAGACGTCGAGGTTGGCCGCCTGCAAGGCCTTGGCTTCGAACTGTCCCTTGAGGGTGGTTTCCGTGTCTTGGAGCTTGCCGTAATCTTCGCGCTGCTGCGCGATGACGAAGTAATAACCGGCGCCGATCACCACGATGTAGATGATGACCAGCACCGCGACGCGCAGCGGCAGCGGCCAGCTGCCCATGTTCTTGGGGTCCAGCTGCCGCAGCTGGTTGATGTCGAAATTCTTGAGGGCGTCGAGGTTCACGGCCATCACCCACCCCCTTTCTGCGCCGGTTTCGCGGCTGCCGGCGCCGCCGCCGACGCGGCGGCCGCGGCCTTGTCCACGACCTTGGCGGTGATGGAGAACGTCTGGGCGCCGGCCTTGCCGGCGTCCTTCTGCACCACTTGCAGGTTCGGGTCGCCCAGCCAGGGCGAGGCGTCGATGTTTCGCAGGTAGGTGGAGACGCGCGCGCTCGATTCCGCAGCACCCGTGATGGCGAGGTTGTCGCCGGATTCGATCACCGAGGTGAGGTAGATGCCGGGCGGCAGGGTCTTCACCAGTTGGTCGAAGAGGTGCACCACGATCGGGCGGCTCTGCTGGAGCTGCTGGATGATCTGCATGCGCGCCACCAGGCGCTGCTTGGTGTCTTCCAGGTCCTTGATCTTCGCGATTTGGGTGTCCTCGTAGGCGATCTGGTCGGTGAGGAATTTGTTGCGGTCGTTCTGGGTGGAGATCGCCTCCTGCATGCCTAAGTACGCCACGCCCACGGTGAACGCGCCCACGACGGCCACCACGCCCGCGAGGATGTTGAACTGCACCTGGCGGGCTTTGCGCCGCTCCTCGCGCCATGGGAGTAGGTTGATGCGCGACATGTCAGTCGAAGCTCCGCAAGGCCAGCCCGCAGGCCACCAGTAGCGCCGAGGACTCAGCCGTGGTCAACTGGGTCTTGGCGCGCGAACCGATCTTCATCTGTCCGAAGGGATTGCCGATCACCGCCGGGGTACCCATCTTCTCGCTGATGCGCTCGGGCGCGCCGGGGATGGCCGCGCAACCACCGCAGACGATGATCTGGTCGAGGTGGTTGTATTCGCTGGTGGAGGACAGAAAGAACTGCAGCGAACGGTTCACGGTCTGCGCCATGTCGTCGGCGAAGGGGTCTAGGATCTCGACCTTGTAGTTGCCGGGCAGGCCGCCTTCCTTCTTCGCCTTGCCGGCTTCCTCGTAGGTGAGGCCGTAGTGGCGCATGATCTCGTCGGTCAGCTGCTTGCCGCCGAAGTCGCTGTTGTAGGTGTAGATGATCTTGCGGTCGTGCAGCACGCTGAAGCTGGTGGTGGCCGCGCCGAAGTCCACGAGCGCGATGGTGCGGTCCAGTCCCTCGTCAAGCATCTGGTAGGTGAGCAGCTTGCAGGCGTTCTCGAGGGCGAAGGCCTCCACGTCCACCAGCTTGGCGGTGAGCCCGCCCACCTCCAGCACACTGACGAGCTTGTCGACGCTCTCGCGGCGCGCCGCCACGAGCAGCACGTCCACGAGCTCGGGGTCGTTCTGCGAGGGGCCGATGATCTCGTAGTCGAAGGCCACCTCGTCGATGGGCTGGGAGATGTATTGGTCGGCCTGGAGTTCGATCTGCTCGCCCAGGTCCTTGTCGGATAGCTTGGCGGGCATCTGGATGGTCTTGGTCATAACCTGGCCGCTGATGGCCACGGCCGCGTATTTCGACTTCGGGCTCGCGTGTTTCACCGCCTTGCGCACCGCCTCGCCGGCGGCGTCCACGTCCATGATCATCTTGTCGGTGATAGCATTGGAGGGCATCGGTTCCGCACCAAAACTCTCCACCCGGTAGGAATTACCGGCCTTGGCGAGCTCGATGAGCTTCACCGACGAGGTGCTGATGTCGATGCCCACAAGGGGGGGTGACGATGGCTTGAACAGCACGTCTTTCATCCTCTTTAAGAGCTTCGGACGCCCAAAAACCCGGCCCGAGAGGCCGTCCCTAAAGTCTTAAGTCACAGCTTCAATATATACCACCAAATGACTAAATCAAATAAATATTTTGCCATTTTGGCCCTGGGTGAAAAGGGGGTTTTCGGGGAGTTTTCCACAGGTTCTGGGGCGAGGTAACGATGCCTAACCTGCCCAAAGCACTATATCTTGTGATTGGCGCCTTCCTTGGCCTCTGCGGGTTGGGGTTGGTGGGCTTGTTGGCGGCCTATCTGGTCCTGGCGCCGGGCCTGCCCTCGGTGGAGGTCCTCAAGGACATCCGCCTGCAGGTGCCCCTCAGGATCTACACCCGGGACGGCCGGCTCCTGGGCGTGTACGGCGAGAAGCGCCGCATCCCCCTGGATTACGCCCAGATCCCCAGATCCATGGTGGACGCGTTCGTGGCCGCCGAGGACGAGAACTTCTGGCAGCACCCGGGCGTCGACATCCAGGGCGTGCTCCGCGCCGGCATCCATTTCACGCTCACCGGTGAGCGCAGCCAGGGCGGCGGCACCATCACCATGCAGCTCGCCCGCAACTTCTTCCTCACGCCAGAGAAGACCTTCACGCGCAAGCTGCGCGAGATCTTCCTGGCACTCAGCATCGAGCACCAGTTGGACAAACAGGACATCCTGGCGCTCTACCTCAACAAGATCTATCTCGGTGAGCGCGCCTACGGCGTGGGCGCCGCCGCCGAGGCCTATTACGGCACCGACGTGGCACACCTGACGCTGGCCCAGATCGCCATGATCGCGGGCCTGCCGCAAGCGCCTTCCGGCGGCAACCCGCTGGCGAACCCGGAGCACGCCCTGGCGCGGCGCGCCTACGTGCTGGGACGCATGCTCGCAGACGGCTACATCAACCAGGCGCAGTACGGCCAGGCCATGGCAGAGCCGGACACTGCCGCTTTCCACGAGCCCAGCGCGGAAGTGGACGCGCCCTACCTCGCGGAGATGGCGCGCAACTACATGGTGGAGAAGTACGGCGATGATGCCTACACAGCCGGCTACTCGGTGGTCACCACCATCGACAGCCGCTTGCAGCCGCTGGCTTCCAAGGCGGTGCGCGACGGCCTGCTCGCCTACGACCAGCGCCATGGCTGGCGCGGTGCCGTGGCCCACGTGGAGATACCGGCCAATGCCACGGAAGACGATCTGGAGAAGCTCGTGGATGACCGGGACCACGTGGGCGGCCTCTATCCCGCGGTGGTGGTGAAACTGGACCCGCAGTCGGTCCAGTTCTACGCCGACGGTGCGGGCATGGTGCAGGTGGCCTGGGACGGTATGAAGTGGGCCCGGCGCTACCTGGAACCCAGTGCCGTGGGCCCCGCGCCCAAGACCAGCGCCGACATCCTGAGCAAGGGCGACATCGTGTACCTGCGCCTCGACGGCGGCAGCCACTGGAGCCTGTCGCAGGTGCCGACCGCCCAGGGGGCGCTCGTGTCCCTCGACCCCGTGGACGGCGCCGTGGTGGCCCTGGTGGGTGGGTTCGACTACGACGCCAGCAAGTTCAACCGCGTCATACAGTCACACCGCCAGCCGGGGTCTTCCTTCAAGCCGTTCATCTATTCCGCGGCACTCGAGAACGGCTTCACCCCCGCGACCGTGGTGCCCAACGCGCCGGTGGTGGTGAACGACGAGAAGAACGGCAACGTCTGGCGGCCCAAGAACTTCGAGGGCGAATTCAGCGGCCCGACGCGCCTCCGGAACGCGCTCGCCCATTCGCTGAACCTGGTGTCCATCCGCGTGCTGCAGCAGCTCGGCGTGGACAATGCCGTCAAGTACGCCGCCAACTTCGGGCTCGGTCCCGACGAGCTGCCCCATGACCTCACCATGGCGCTCGGCAGCGCCAGCCTCGAGCCCCTGGAGATGGCCCGCGGCTATGCGGTATTCGCCAACCAGGGCTTCCTGGTGACGCCGTATTACATCCAGGAGGTCACGGACGGCACCGGCCAGGTGCTGTTCCAAGCCTCGCCCGAGATCGCCTGTGACGGCTGCGACCTGCCCGACAAGGGCGATGCTGCCTTGGGGCTGCCCGAGTCAGCGCCGCGCACGATCACGCCCCAGAACGCCTGGCTCATCACCAACATGCTCCAGGAGGTCATCAAGAGCGGCACCGGCATGTTGGCCCTGTCCATGAACCGCCCGGACATCGCCGGCAAGACCGGCACCACCAACGACTTCACCGACGCCTGGTTCGACGGCTTCACCAGCCACCTGGTGACCGTCGTCTGGGTCGGCAACGACCAGCCCACCCAGACCTTGGGGCAAGGCGAGGAGGGCGCGCGCGCGGCGCTGCCCGTGTGGATGGACTTCATGGGCTCGGCGTTGCATGGGGTACGGGTGCCGAAGGACATCTTCCCGCGGCCCTTCGGCATCGAGGAGGCGCGCATCGACCCGAACACGGGTCTCTTGGTGAGCGCCGACGATCCGGATTCGATCTTCGAGTTCTTCGAGACCGGTCACCTGCCCGCCAAGGCGCCGGAAAAGACCAAGCAGGGCACCGACATCTTCTGAGGGGCTGCCACCGCAGCGTCACACAGGCTGTGCTACTCTTTTTCTGTAGCCACTACGCGCAGTGCCCATGACCCGACGCGTACCGCCGCGCATGGATGATTCGCGGCGACTGCTGACGCAGGAAGCAGCCCGCATCATGTCCGAAGAGGGCGTGCGGGAT
>DATGHI010000079.1:0-2271 GCA_035308065.1 Gammaproteobacteria bacterium
ACTTCCTGCCCGATGTAACAGCCCTTCTTGAAATCCACCGCTCCGAGCTTGTCGAGATCCAGCATCTGCGCCACGAAATGTTCGCTGGTCTCGGGGAAGACGCTGGGCTCGCCGGCGAGGATCTTGGCGAGGGCCCAAGCATCGTTATCCGCCGGACGGACGCCGCGGGTCTCCAGCTTCTCCCACAGGCCCATGAGGGTGTCCACGTGGGCCTTGATGGTGTAGCGGGGCGCGGCGCCATGGAGGCGGATCGCCTGTACGCCGCGCCGCTGGGTGATGCCGTAGACGGCCATGGGTACATCGATTCCGGCCTCCGCCAACAACTCATCGGCACCGGGGCCCGCGAGACCAAAGCGCGCCAGAGTGTCGGTGGCATCCGTGAGATTGACCTTCGAGCGGAGCACGTACATGGAAAGGCGTTTCAACACCGGTGCTGCGAACGCGGTGGGCAGCGCCATGTAGATGGCATCGTCCAACCGGAACAGATGCAGCAACGTCACCACCCGGCCCTTGGCATTGTTCCAGGAACTCAGCTGACAAACGTCCGGCGTGAGCTTCTCGATATCGGTGCTGAGTTGGCCCTGCAGAAAGGGCACGGCATCGTTTCCTTCCACGCGGATGAGGCCGGCATGGGACAGATCCGTCAGGATGATGCCGCCCGCAGCGGCATGGGACGCCATGACGGGCGGCCTGTGGGTGAGCAGGAATTTCTGCCAATCCGGTTGCATGAGGGTCGATCCTTGGAGAAGGCTATTTTACCCGCCTTGCGCGGGGGTGACAGACGGGAAGTTCTTTAGGTGTAAAATGGCGTTATAAGCTCCAAGGCATCCCATGTCTCAGCCGGAAACCAAGAACAAACCCGCTGCACCGGACTCGCGTCCCCGCGAGACCGAGATTGAGGATTCCAAGCCCCAGCAGCCGAAAGAGATCGGTGGTCCCAAGGGACCCGAGCCGACCCGCTATGGCGATTGGGAAAAGAACGGGCGCTGCATAGACTTTTAGCAAGGTGAAGCATGGCCACTGACAACCGACCAGTCTCGCCTTTCTGGATCTACCGCTGGCAGATCACCATGACCATGTCCATCCTGCACCGCGCCACGGGGGTGGCCCTGGCGATGGGGACGCTGGCCCTGGTGTATTGGCTGGTGGCGGCGGGCATGGGTCCCGGCGCCTATATGTACGCCCAGGAGCTGTTCGGAACCTGGCTGGGGCAGTTCCTGCTCTGGGGCTGGACCTTCTCGCTGTTCTACCACCTCTGCAACGGCATCCGGCATCTTGCCTGGGACGCGGGCTGGGGCTTCGAGATCAAGACCCTCTATCTCACCGGCTATACGGTGTGGGTGGCGGCGCTGTTGATCACGGGCTTCGCCCTGTACCTCGCCTACACGGGAGGTGCGGCATGAGCTTCCGCAATCCTCTCGGCCAGGCCCGGGGCCTCGGCTCCGCGAAGTCGGGCGCCGGCCACTGGTGGGGTCAGCGCGTCAGCGCCGTGGCCCTCATCCCCTTGAGCCTGTGGTTCGCCGTCTCGGTGCTGCAGCTCACCCACGCCGACTACGTGGTAGTAGTGAACTGGTTGCACACGCCTTATGTAGCGGTGCTCCTGAGCCTGTTCCTGGCTACGGTCTTTTATCACGCTTACCTCGGCGTGCAGGTGGTGGTGGAAGACTACGTGCACACGGAATGGCTCAAGATCGCTTCGCTGCTCCTGATCAAGTTCGCCTGCATCCTGCTGGCCGCAGCAGGCGTGTTTACCGCCCTGCGCATCGCCTTCGGAGCCTGACCGTGACCCAAGCTTACAAGACGATCGATCACATCTACGACGTGGTGGTGGTGGGCGCCGGCGGCGCCGGCCTGCGCGCCACCTTCGGCATGGCGGAGGCGGGGCTCGCCACCGCCTGCATCACCAAGGTGTTCCCCACCCGCAGTCACACCGTCGCCGCCCAGGGCGGTATCAGCGCCGCCCTCGGCAACATGGGCGAGGACGACTGGCGCTGGCACATGTACGACACGGTGAAGGGCTCGGACTGGCTCGGCGATCAGGACGCCATCGAGTACATGTGCCGCGAAGCCGCCCGTGCCGTGATCGAGCTCGAGCACATGGGTGTGCCGTTCTCGCGGACACCGGAAGGCAAGATCTACCAGCGGCCGTTCGGCGGACACACGGTTGAGTACGGCAAGAATCCGGCACATCGCTCGGCCTCGGCCGCCGATCGCACCGGTCACGCCATTCTGCACACGCTCTATCAGCAGTGTTTGAAGCACGAAGCCGAA
>DATGHI010000080.1:0-2436 GCA_035308065.1 Gammaproteobacteria bacterium
CCCTGCGAGCAGGTGTGCCCGGTCGGGGCGACGTTGCACACCCCCGAGGGGCTGAACATGATGGTCTACAACCGCTGCGTGGGCACCCGATACTGCTCGAACAACTGTCCTTATAAGGTGCGGCGGTTCAATTTCCTGCTCTACTCCGACTTCGAGACCGAGAGTCTCAAGCTATCGCGCAATCCCGACGTCAGCGTGCGCTCCCGCGGCGTGATGGAGAAGTGCAGCTACTGCGTGCAGCGCATCACCGGGGCCCGCATCGCGGCCGACAAGGAAAACCGGGCCATCCGCGACGGGGAGATCCAGACCGCCTGCCAGCAGGCCTGCCCGGCCCAGGCCATCACCTTCGGCAACATCAACGACAAGGGGAGCCGGGTGGCGAAGCTGCGCGGCGACGAGCGCACCTACCAGGTGCTGGCCGACCAGAACACGCGTCCGCGCACGACGTATGTGGCCGCGGTGCTGAACCCCAACCAGGAACTGGAAGAGACGCCGGTCGAACACTCCGCCCAGGGATAGGTCAGGGGTCAGAAGATCAGCGAACTGCGAACTGTGAACTACGAACTGTAACTCAGGGAAAACGATGGCAACCAGCAACCTGAAACCGACCGATCCCGAATATGCGCGCTGGGTAGATCCGGCCACGGGCGAATTCCGGGTGATCGAACCGGGGCAGACCTTCAAGTCGGTCACCGACAAGATCACGCGCATCGTTCTGACCCCGCACACGCCCATGGGGTGGTTTGCGATCTTCACCTTCGCCGGCGCCGGCGCCACGGTGCTGCTGGTGGCGGTCACCTGGCTGTTCCTGAAGGGCGTAGGCATCTGGGCCATCACCCAGCCGGTAGCCTGGGGCTTCGCCATCATCAACTTCGTATGGTGGATCGGCATCGGCCACGCGGGCACGCTGATCTCGGCCATTTTGCTTCTGTTCAAGCAGAGCTGGCGCAACTCCATCAGCCGCTTCGCCGAAGCCATGACCATTTTCGCGGTGGTGTGCGCGGGCATGTTTCCGCTCATCCACGTGGGCCGTCCCTGGCTGGGATACTGGATGCTGCCCCTGCCCCTGAGCATGAACCTGTGGCCGCAGTTCCGCTCTCCCCTGGAGTGGGACGTGTTCGCGGTCTCCACCTACGCCACCATCTCGGTGGTGTTCTGGTACATCGGCATGGTGCCCGACTTCGGCACCTTCCGCGACCGCGCCAAGAGCCGCTTCGCGCAGTACTGCTACGGCATCATCTCGCTGGGCTGGCGGGGATCGGTGCGCCACTGGATGCGCTACGAGACGGCCTCGCTGCTGCTGGCCGGGCTGGCCACGCCGCTGGTGCTCTCCGTGCACACCGTCATCAGCTTCGACTTCGCGGTGGCCATCCTGCCCGGGTAGCATACCACCATCTTCCCGCCCTACTTCGTGGCCGGAGCCATTTACTCGGGCTTCGCCATGGTGCTGACCCTGGCCATTCCGCTGCGCAAGTTCTATCACCTGGAAGCGCTGGTGACCGAGCGCCACATCGACAACATGGGCAAGGTGATGCTGGCGACCGGCTTCATCGTGGCCTACGGCTACGGCATGGAAGCCTTCATGGCCTGGTACTCGGCCTCGCACTGGGAAGCGTTCACGTTCTGGAACCGCGCCTTCGGCCCCATGGGCTGGAGCTACTGGGCGCTGATCATCTGCAACCTGCTCATCCCCCTGACCACGCTATGGTCGCGCAAGCTCAGGACCAACATCACCTACATGTTCATCCTGTCCATCATCGTGAACACGGGCATGTGGCTGGAGCGCTTCGTGATCATCGTGACCAGCCTCTACCGCGACTTCCTGCCCTCCTCGTGGGGGACGTACCGGGCCACCAAGTGGGACTACATGACCTACGTGGGCACCCTGGGCCTTTTCACCACCCTGTTCGTGCTCTTCGTGCGCTTCCTGCCCATGATCCCGATGAACGAAATCCGCATGCTGCTGCCGGCGGCCAAGATCACGCCGAAGAAGCCGAAGGAGGTAGGACGATAACATGCCGCCTCGTGAAGGAACCTACGGACTCTTAGCCGAATTCGATACTCCCGGCGACCTGGTGCGGGCCGCGCGCCAGGCCCGGCTGGACGGGTGGCGGCGCATGGACTGCTACACGCCGTATCCAGTGGAAGAAGCCGCCGAAGCCATCGGCTTCCACACCAACCGCGTGCCCCTGGTGTGCCTGATCGGGGCGCTGATGGGGCTGGCGGCCATGTTCTCGCTCGAAACCTGGATCTCGGTGATCGCCTATCCGCTCAACATCGCCGGACGGCCGCTCTACTCCTGGCCCGCCTTCGTGGTGCCCGCCTACGAGTGGACCATCCTGTGGGCGGGGCTGTCGGCGGCCTTCGGCATGGTGGCCCTGAACCACATGCCGGCTCTCTATCATCCCCTGTTCAACGCCCCCAACTTCCGCAACG
>DATGHI010000081.1:0-2645 GCA_035308065.1 Gammaproteobacteria bacterium
GCGCTCGGCACCGACGATATCTTCGGCACGGTCGACCGCATGCGCGCCAACGGGGTCAGCTTCCAGGACACGCCCGACACCTATTTCGATGCCATCAACAGCCGCATACCGGGCCACGGCGAGGACATTGCGCGCCTGCGCCAGCGCCGCATCCTGGTGGACGGCGCACCGACGCAGGGGCAGGGGCTGCTGCTGCAGATCTTCACGCAGAACGTGGTCGGGCCGTGCTTCTTCGAGATCATCCAGCGCAAGGGCAATGAGGGTTTCGGTGAGGGGAATTTCCAAGCCTTATTCGAGTCGATCGAGCGTGACCAGATGAAGCGCGGCGTCCTCTAAGCATCCGGGAGCGGCAATGAGCCAGAAGCTGAGTGCCATGGAGCCCAAAACCGCCGCGGCCCACGCCGACCCGGGCCAGTACCAGTCGGGCTTCGGCAACGAGTTCGCCACCGAGGCGTTGCCAGGCGTTCTCCCGGAAGGCCGCAACTCGCCACAGAAAGCCCCCTACGGCCTCTACGCCGAGCAGCTTTCGGGCACCGCGTTCACCGCGCCGCGCCATGCGAATCGCCGGAGCTGGTTGTACCGAATCCGTCCGGCCGCGGTGCACAAACCTTTCAAGGCGCTGCCCGAAGTCCGGTTCCACAACCGCTTCGATGAACAACCGGCGACGCCGAATCAGCTGCGCTGGGGGCCGTTCGGCATTCCGAGCGCGCCCACGGATTTCATTGCCGGCCTCATGACCCTGGCGGGCAACGGCGGCCCTGCCGCCCAGTCGGGCGTGGGTATCCACGTCTACGCCGCCAACCGTTCCATGCAGGGGCGTTATTTCTACGACGCCGACGGCGAACTCTTGATCGTGCCCCAGGAAGGGCGGCTCAAGCTCGCCACGGAGCTGGGCGTCCTCAACGTGGAGCCCCAGGAGATCGCGGTGATTCCCCGGGGCATCCGCTTCAAGGTGGAGTTGCCGGACGGCAGCGCCCGCGGGTATGTGGCGGAAAATTTCGGCGCGCCGCTGCGCCTTCCGGAACTCGGTCCCATCGGCTCCAACGCCCTCGCCAATGCCCGGGACTTCCTCTATCCCGTGGCGGCCTACGAGGACCTGGACGGCAAGTTCGAACTCGTTGGAAAGTTCCAAGGTAAGCTCTGGTCAGCGGAGATGGACCACTCGCCGCTCGACGTCGTCGGCTGGCACGGCAACCACGCGCCCTACAAGTACGACCTCCGGTGCTTCAATACCATCGGCTCCATCAGCTACGATCACCCAGACCCATCCATCTTCACAGTGCTGACCTCGGCCAGCGATACGCCGGGCACCGCCAACATGGACTTCGTGATCTTCCCGCCCCGCTGGCTGGTGGCGGAGAACACCTTTAGGCCTCCCTGGTTCCACCGCAACGTGGCCTCGGAGTTCATGGGCCTCATCACCGGCGTCTACGACGCCAAGGAAGGGGGCAAGTCCGGCGGCTTCGTACCGGGCGGCGCATCGTTGCACAACTGCATGAGCGGTCACGGCCCCGACGCCGCAAGCTACGAGAAGGCGGTGGCGGGCGACACCACCAAACCCCTGCACATCACCGACACCATGGCCTTCATGTTCGAGACCCGTGCCGTGATCCGACCCACGAAGCAGGCGCTGGAGGCCAAGGAACTGCAGGGCGATTACTACGAGTGCTGGCAGGGCATCAAGAAGCATTTCGATCCCAAGCGCCGCTGAGAAGGCGCTGAACCACCGCGGCCACCGGCCGCGGTTTTTTATCCGGAGTCCTTCAGGAATGAAACTCGCAAGTCTTAAAGCCGGCGGCCGCGACGGCACCTTGATCGTCGTGGACAAGAAGCTCCGGAACGCCGTGAAGGTGCCGGAGATCGCCCATACCCTGCAGCAGGCCCTGGAGAGCTGGGCCATGGCGGAGCACAAGCTCAAGTCCGTATCCGAGTCGCTCAACGCCGGCAAGGCCAAGGACGCATTCCCGTTCAATGTGAGCGACCTAGCGGCAGCCATGCCCCGGGCGCCGCAGTTCGTGGACGGCAGCGCCTACCTCGCCCATGTGGAAAGGGTGCGCAAGGCCCGCGGTGCGGAGATGCCGCCGAGCTTCCTGCACGATCCCCTCATGTACCAGGCGGTGAGCGACGGGTTCCTGGCACCCACGGATCCCATCAAGATGGGCGACGAAGCCTGGGGCATAGACTTCGAATCCGAAGTGGGGGTGGTGGTGGATGACGTGCCCATGGGCGTGTCCGCCGCCGACGCCGCGAAGCACATCCGCCTGGTGCTGATACTGAACGATGTATCCCTGCGTAACCTCATCCCCGACGAGCTCGCCAAGGGTTTCGGCTTCCTGCAGAGCAAGCCACGCTCGGCGTTGTCGCCGGTGGCGGTGACGCCCGATGAACTGGGTGCCGCGTGGAAAGACGGCAAGCTGCACCTGCCCCTCATCACCCACTTGAACGGCGCCAAGTTCGGCGAGCCGGAGGCGGGGGTGGACATGCAGTTCAGCTTCCCCCAGCTCATCGCCCACGCCGCCAAGACCCGCCCCCTGGCGGCGGGATCCATCGTCGGCTCCGGCACCGTGGCCAACCAGGACGAATCCAAGGGTTCTTCCTGCCTCGCCGAAAAGCGGGTGCTGGAGGTGATCAAGTCCGGCAAGGCT
>DATGHI010000082.1:0-2600 GCA_035308065.1 Gammaproteobacteria bacterium
AGCGGCCCGAGGAAGTGACCGAGATGCAGCGCTCCGTGAAGGGTGAGGTCGTGTCCTCCACCTTCGACGAGCCCGCCACCCGCCACGTGCAGGTCGCGGAGATGGTCATCGAGAAGGCCAAGCGTCTCGTCGAGCACAAGCGCGACGTGGTGATCCTGCTGGATTCCATCACGCGACTGGGCCGCGCCTACAACACCGTGGTGCCGGCCTCCGGCAAGGTGCTGACGGGCGGCGTGGACGCCAACGCCCTGCAGCGCCCCAAGCGCTTCTTCGGCGCCGCACGCAACATCGAGGAGGGCGGCTCGCTCACCATCCTCGCCACGGCGCTGGTGGAGACCGGCTCGCGCATGGACGACGTGATCTACGAGGAGTTCAAGGGCACCGGCAACTCCGAGATCCACCTGGACCGCCGCATCTCCGAGAAGCGCGTGTTCCCGGCCATCAACATCAACCGGTCGGGCACGCGCCGCGAGGAACTGCTGGTTCCGCTCGACGAACTGCAGAAGATCTGGATCCTGCGCAAGCTCCTGCACCCCATGGACGAGCTGGCCGCGAGCGAATTCCTGCTGGATAAGCTCAAGGACACCAAGACTAATGGCGAGTTCTTCGACTCCATGAAACGCTGACCTGAAGCGGATCTTTTGCCCGGGGGCGGCGTTGGAATCCGGCTCGCAATGCTCATGGACTACGTGTCCACTCCGCTTGCGAGCTGTTTTCCGCCTTGCCAGCGGTCAAAATCTCTCGCTTCAGGCCTAGCGTTACGCGAGTTTTGGAAATATTCGGAACTTGCCGGGGGTCTTCCGGTCTGAGCAATTAACGCTCAGACCTGGATTTGCCTGTACCCTATGCGACGCTTCTTATTGCCCCTCATCCTGCTCGCCCTGCTGCTGCCCGCGGTGGCGCAGGCCGCCTGCGCCGACCTCGTCTACAAGCAGTTCGATTTCTGGCTCGGGGACTGGAACGTGACGGATGCCGCCGGCAAGCTCATCGGCCGCGATAACGTGGCCCACGCCTTCGGCGGTTGCGTGGTGCAGGAACAGTGGACCAGCGTGGACGGCGGCACCGGCGGCAGCTTCACCATGTACGACGTCTCCCGCAAGCTCTGGCACCAGACCTGGGTGGATTCCAGCGGCACCCTGGTGGTGCTGGAGGGCGGCCTCAAGGATGGCCGCATGCTGCTCACCGGCCAGCAGGTGGACCGGGATGGCAAGCCGAAGCAGACGCGTATGAGCTGGAGCCAGGAGGACGGCAAGGTGCGGCAGATCTGGGAGGCCTCCGCCGACGGCGGCAAGACCTGGAAAACAATTTTTGAGGCCGTTTACTCTCGCGCCAATTGACTGCTTGAGTTAAACGTGCCGGTCTAGTGCCGTTTCGGCCAAGTGCTTTCGAAGTTAACCCCGAATCTCGACCCTTCGCCGCGCTCCTCCCGCGCCACGGCGCGCCAGCCGATGTCCTTGCGGTAGAAGCGGCCCGGCCAGCGTATGCCCTCGGAGATGTGGTAGGCGCGCAGGCGCGCGTCGGCCACCGAATCCCCGAGCGCCGTCACCGTCAGCACCCGCCCGCCGTGGGTGACGAGCTTGCCGTCCTGCTCCGCGGTGCCGGCGTGGAACACCTTAACGTGGTCGCTGGGGAAGGGCGGTAGGCCGGCGATGACGTCACCCTTCTTGTACTCGCCGGGATAACCACCGGCCGCCAGCACCACGCCGAGCGCCACGCGCCCGTCCCACTCGGCGCTCAGCTTGTTGAGCGTGCCGTCCAGCGCCGCCTCGCAGAGCGTCACCAGGTCCGACTTGAGCCGCATCATGATCGGCTGGGTCTCGGGGTCGCCGAAGCGGCAGTTGAACTCCAGCACCTTGGGCGTGCCGTCCGGCGCGACCATGAGGCCGGCGTAGAGGAAACCCGTGTAAGGCATGCCCTCGGCCGCCATGCCCTTGATGGTGGGGCGGATGACCTCGCGCATCACGCGCTCATGCACCGCGCCCGAGACGATGGGTGCCGGCGAGTAGGCGCCCATGCCGCCGGTGTTGGGGCCGGTGTCGCCGTCGCCGACGCGCTTGTGGTCCTGGGAAGTGGCGAGAGGCAGGACGTGCTCGCCGTCGGCCATGACGATGAAGCTCGCCTCCTCGCCCGGCAGGAACTCCTCGATCACCACCCGGTGGCCGGCATTGCCATAGGCGTTGCCTGCCAGCATGTCGCGCACCGCGGCCACCGCCTGCTCGTGGGTCTCGGCCACCACCACGCCCTTGCCGGCGGCGAGGCCGTCGGCCTTCACCACTATGGGCGCGCTGCGCTCTTTCAAGTAATCGAGGGCCGCGTCGAGATCGGTGAAGCTGCGGTAGTCGGCGGTGGGGATATGGTGGCGCTGCAGAAAGTCCTTGCTGAAGACCTTGGAGCCCTCGAGCTGGGCCGCCATGCGCGTCGGGCCGAAGCACTTCAAGCCCGCCTGGGTGAACACGTCCACCACCCCGAGGGCCAGGGGCTGCTCCGGCCCCACCACCGTGAGCTCCACGCCCTGACCCAGGGCGAAGTCCAGCAGGCCGCGCACGTCGTCGGCCTGGATGCGCACGTTCTCGCACTTCTTCTCATGGGCGGTGCCGGCG
>DATGHI010000083.1:0-5109 GCA_035308065.1 Gammaproteobacteria bacterium
CTGCCCGCGGCGGACGCCATCCTCAATCCCAATCTTCCCGGGGATGCTTTCCCCAGCAAGTCCCTGGCGGGCGTGGGCGTGGTGTTCTATCTCCTGACGGCGCTCCGTGCCCGGCTGCGGGCGCAGGGCTGGTTCGAGAAGCGCGGCCTCCCGGAACCCAACCTCGCCGAGCATCTGGACCTGGTGGCTCTCGGCACCGTAGCGGACATGGTTCCCCTCGACCACAACAACCGAATGCTGGTGGCGGAGGGTCTGAGGCGCATCCGGGCCGGCCGCTCCATCCCCGGCATCCGCGCGCTCATGGAGGCAGGTAAGCGCGACCTCAAGCGCGCCGTCGCATCCGATTTCAGCTTCGCGGTGGCGCCGCGGCTCAACGCCGCTGGTCGGCTCACGGACATGTCCCTGGGGATCGAATGCCTGCTCGCGGACGACGAGCAGCGCGCGCGGGAATTAGCGGCGAAGCTCGACGCCTTGAACCGCGAGCGCCGCGACATCGAGGCGAAGATGCAGCAGGAAGCCCTGGCCGCAATCCAGCACATAGGGCTCCGGGACGATGATCCCACGCTTCCCGTGGGCCTCTGTCTCTTCCACGAGGAATGGCATCAAGGTGTGGTGGGCCTGGTGGCATCCAAGGTGAAGGACCGCGTGCACAGGCCGGTGATCGCCTTCGCCCGGGCCGACGGCGATACCCTCAAGGGCTCCGGCCGCTCGGTGCGTAACCTGCATCTGCGGGACGCCCTGGAGGCGGTGTCGACCCGCCATCCAGGGCTCCTGGGCAAGTTCGGCGGCCACGCTATGGCCGCGGGCCTCTCCCTCAGGGCCGCCGACCTGGATGCATTCCGCGCGGCCTTTGACGCGGAAGCGCGCCGCTGGCTAAACGAGGACGACCTTAAGGGGGTTCTACACTCCGACGGGGAACTGTCTCCGGAGTACCTGAGCCTGGAGTGTGCCGAACTCCTGCGTAGCGCCGGCCCCTGGGGCCAGGGCTTTCCCGAACCCCTGTTCGATGGCGAGTTCCTTCTCAAAGACCGGCGCATCGTGGGCAACGGCCACCTGAAGCTGGTGCTGGAGCAGCCGGACGGCAGGCAGCGCTGCGACGCCATCGCCTTCGGCCAGACCGGTGCCAACATCCCGGCGGATTGCACCCGGGTGCGCATCGCCTACCGTCCTGACGTGAACGAATACCGCGGCGAGAAGCGCCTTCAATTGCTCATCGAACACATCGAGCCGGCATAGCAGCTGTAGTAAAATGCGCGGATGGAAGTCAATCCGATAAGAAACAAGATCGTCGACCTCAAAGGGCGTGCCAACGCCCTCCGGGGGTATCTTTGAGTACGACGCCAAGCGCGAGCGTCTCCAGGAAGTTAACCGCGAGCTAGAGAATCCCAAGGTCTGGGACAAGCCGGAACGCGCCCAGGAACTGGGCCGCGAACGAGCGCGCCTGGACGAGGTGGTGACCACCTTGGACAAGCTCTCCCGTGGCCTGGAGGATTCCGGCGAGTTGCTGGAGCTTTTGGTGGAAGAGGGCGATGAAAAAGCCTTGGAGGACGTGGGCAAGGACGTAGAGCGCATGGAGCAGCAGGTGGCGGACATGGAATTCCGCCGCATGTTCTCCGGCGAGATGGATTCCCACAACGCGTTCCTGGATATCCAGGCCGGCTCCGGCGGCACCGAGGCCCAGGACTGGGCCAGCATGCTCTTGCGCATGTACCTACGCTGGGGTGAGCGCCGTGGCTTCAAGACTGAACTGGTAGAAGCCTCTTCCGGCGAAGTGGCGGGCATCAAGAGCGCCACCATCCGCTACGAAGGGCCCTACGCCTACGGCTGGCTGCGCACCGAAACCGGTGTGCACCGCCTGGTGCGCAAGTCCCCCTTCGATTCCAACGCCAGGCGCCACACCTCCTTCGCCTCGGTGTTCGTCTCCCCGGAAGTGGACGACGAGATCGAGATCGAGATCAACCCGGCGGACTTGCGCGTGGATACCTACCGTTCCCAGGGCGCCGGCGGCCAGCACGTCAACAAGACCGATTCCGCCATCCGCATCACCCACCTCCCCACCGGCATCGTGGTGGCCTGCCAGAGCGAGCGCTCCCAGCACAAGAACCGTGCCACCGCCATGAAGATGCTGAAGGCCAAGATGTACGAGATCGAGATGCAGAAGCGTCGCGAGGAGCAGCAGAAGCTGGAGGACAGCAAGGCCGACATCGGCTGGGGCAGCCAGATCCGTTCCTACGTGCTGGACCAGTCCCGCATCAAGGACCTGCGCACCAACTACGAAGTGGGTGACACCCAGAAGGTGCTGGATGGGGCTCTCGACCCCTTCATCGAGGCATCCTTGAAGCAAGGCCTGTAAGCTATACGCCTGGGGATAAAAATGTCAGATCAACAAGACGAAAATTCAATAATCCAGCAACGCCGCGAGAAGCTGGCGAAGCTACGCGCGAAAGGCCAGGCCTTCCCCAACGACGTGCACCGGGACGCCCTGGCGGCGGACCTGCACGGCCTCTACGGCAACCGCAGCGCAGAGTCCCTGGAGCAGGAGAAAGTCCGCGTGAAGGTGGCGGGCCGGATGATGGGCAAACGCATCATGGGCAAGGCGAGCTTCGCCCACCTCCAGGACAGCTCGGGCCGCCTGCAGTTGTTCCTGCAGAAGGATGCCCTGGGCGAGACCTACGAGGATTTCAAGACCTGGGACCTGGGCGACATCGTCGCCGCCGAGGGCGAGATCTTCAAGACCAAGACCGGCGAGCTGTCGGTGCGCGCCGAGAAGGCGAGACTCATCTCCAAGTCCCTGCTGCCGCTGCCGGAGAAGTTCCACGGCCTGGCCGACACCGAGACCCGTTACCGCCAGCGCTACCTCGACCTCATCATGAACCCGCCGTCGGCGGAGGTGTTCCGCACCCGCACCCGCATCGTGCAGCACGTGCGCGACTTCATGAACGCCCTGGGCTACCTCGAGGTGGAGACCCCCATGATGCAGCCGATCCCCGGCGGCGCCGTGGCGCGGCCCTTCATCACCCACCACAACGCACTCGACATGCAGCTCTACCTGCGCATCGCGCCGGAGCTGTACTTGAAGCGCCTCGTGGTGGGCGGCTACGAGCGGGTGTTCGAGATCAACCGCAACTTCAGGAACGAGGGTGTGTCCACGCGCCACAACCCCGAATTCACCATGCTGGAGTTCTACCAGGCCTACGCCACCTACGTGGACCTGATGGACCTGACCGAGAGCCTCATGCGCAGCCTGGCGACGGCTCTCACCGGCGGCAGCACCATCACCTACCAGGGCGAGGCCTACGATTTCGGCCCCGCCTTCAAGCGACTCTCCATAGAACAAGCCATCATCGAGACCAATAAACTGGACAAGTCGAAGATCCGTGACGTGGCCTATCTGCAGGATGCCTGCGCCAAGCACAAGATTCCCACCAAGAAGTTCTGGAGCGGGCAAGCTGCAATTTACGCTGTTCGAGCACACGGTGGAACCGAACCTGAAGCAGCCCACGTTCATCATCGACTATCCGGTGGAAGTCTCGCCCCTGTCACGCAAAAAGGATTCTGACCCCTTCCTGGTGGACCGTTTCGAGTTCTACGTGGGCGGCCGGGAGCTGGCAAACGGCTTCTCGGAGTTGAACGACCCGGAGGACCAGGCGGAGCGCTTCAAGGCCCAGGTCGCCGAGAAGGACGCGGGCGATCAGGAAGCCATGTTCTACGACGCCGACTACGTGCGCGCCTTGGAATACGGCATGCCGCCCACAGCAGGCGAGGGTATCGGCATCGATCGGCTGGTGATGCTGTTCACGGATTCCGCTTCCATCCGCGACGTGATCCTGTTCCCCCTGATGCGACCGGAATAACTCACTCCATGAACGCGCCCGAGATACGTCACGGGCGTTCGCGCCTCAACCAAGCCTCCGAGTTGCTGCAGAGCATCCTCACCGAGACCCGGTCTCCCGCTGATCACATCATCGATCAGTATTTCCGCAACCGCCGCCAGATGGGTTCCAAGGACCGGGCCTTCGCGGCGGAGACGGTCTACGGCTGCCTGCGCCGCAAGGGGGAGTTGCAAGCTCTCATGGCGCCGTATCTCTCTGTAGAACTCGATGACCAGCAGCGTGCCTACTGGCTGGTGGCGACCTATCTATTGAAGTATTCCGGCTGGAGCGCCCGTGCGCTCGTGGAGGCAGGTTTCGACGGCGATGCCGAGGCCCTGGTGACGCGAGTGCGTTACGTGAAGACCGCGGACCTGCCCTTCAGTGCCCGCATCAACATGCCCGAATGGCTCGCCGAGAAATTAGTCAACCAATATGGCGAAGCAGAGGCCGTGGTCTTGAGCGAAGCGCTCAATCGACCGGCCCAGGTGGGTATCCGCGTCAATACCCTGCGCACCGATCGCGATGCGCTGGCGGCGCGGCTGGCGGAATCCGGCAACGCTTGCGAACCCATGAAGTATTCACCCATTGGTCTGCAGCGAGACAAACGTGGCCCCCTGTTCAACACCCCGGAATTCCAGGAAGGCCTGTTCGAATTGCAGGACGAAGGGAGCCAGTTGCTGGGGCTCATGACGGAAGCGCAGCCGAAACAGAAGGTCATGGACTTCTGCGCCGGCGCCGGGGGCAAGACGCTGGAACTCGCCGCCATGATGCAGAATACCGGCGCCCTCTATGCCTGCGACATCTCCGCTGGGCGTCTTGAACGCCTCAAGCCGCGCCTCGCCCGGGCCGGGGCCTACAACGCCCAGTCCTTCGCCATCCGCGACGAGCATGACCCGGCCTTGAAGAAACTGGCAGGCGCCATGGACGCGGTGCTGGTGGACGCCCCCTGTTCAGGCACCGGGACCCTGCGCCGCAACCCGGATATCAAATGGCGTTCCATCGATCTGGAGATGCTCAAGCAGACCCAGGCCAGCATTCTGGAAGCGGCGAGTCGCTTGGTGAAGCCCGGCGGGCGGTTGGTCTACGCTACCTGCAGCCTGCTGGAAGAGGAGAACAGGGCTATTGCCGGGGCGTTCCTCGCGGCCCATCCGGAATTTGAAGTGATCCCCGCCGCCGACATCCTGAAACGCCAGGGCGTGACTCTTGCAGATGGCTATGGAGATGATGGTTCGTTGTG
>DATGHI010000084.1:0-3444 GCA_035308065.1 Gammaproteobacteria bacterium
CGCCGCCAACTGCGGCCGCATCAGGCCCGTGAACTCCGGATCCGCCACCATATAGATGCGCGAGTAAGGCTGCTCCCGGCAGCATTCCTGCACTGCGTTCGCTACCTCGCGGGCGAAACGCGCCGCACCCTGCCGCTTGTACTTGTGTTCGTCCCCCAGAGCCACATGACCGCCGCGGGAACCTTTGAACGAGCGCCCTTGGCGGTCTCGCGCCATCAGGTGCTCCTGCAGGTGCAGTGCGGGATTGATCATGTCGCGGATCTCCTTGAGGTCCGCGATATCCTGTTCCAGCTTGAAGAGCCTGGCCCTGCCGCGATCGCCGACCAGTACTAGGATGGGGCCCACGGTTCAGCCCGCCTTCCGGTCTTCTTCTTCGGGCAGCGTGCTCTGCAGCCGCCACAGCATGGGCTCGCTCACCGATTCACGATAGTGGTTGAGGTAGGATTCCACACCGCAGTGTTCACAACGCACCCGCCGGCCGAGGGCCCGCCTGGCCTCCGGAACCGTCACGTCTTCACCGCATTCGGGGCAGATCAACTGCGTATCGGCTTTCACGGAAATCATGGCGGCTGCTCCTTTGTGGATTGAAAGATACGGCGTGCGCGGCCGGGGAGACCGCGCACGCCGGGACGTCAGGACGGTTTCACCGAGATGCGCTTGGGCTTGCGGGCCTCGGACTTGCCGATGCTGATCTCCAGCACGCCTTTGTCGCACTTGGCCGTCACCTTCTCCGGATCTGCCGAATCCGGCAGCGTGAACTGGCGATGGAACTCGCCGTACACCCGTTCTACGCGACGGTAGCCATCCTTCTCGTCCTTGACCTCAGATTCGCGGGTGCCGCTGACGGAAAGCACGCCGTTCTCCAGGCTCACCGCGATGTCTTTGGGATCCACGCCGGGGAGATCGGCGCGCACCAGGAACTTGTCCGCCTCTTCCTTGATGTCCACCGCCGGGAGCCAGGACTTGTCGTCGAAGCTCGCCTCCTCGGGCAGCAGCAGGGTGTCCAGGCGTCCGCTCATCAGGCGGTTCATCTGGTCGGACATGTCCCGGACGAAATCGCGGGTTCTATAACGCGTGATGTTCATGACTGCATCCTCCTAAGCAATTGCTCGATAAGTTACGTGCATCGGACAGCCTGGGCATTCCACGGCCTGTCCGCATTGATCCAAGTCAACTGCCGCACATGCATGCCAGCGCACGCGAGTATCCCCTCAACCCACGGCCTTGGACTTCCTCGGGTGTTCCTGGGCCGCCGAGCGCGACACCCCGAGCACCGCGAGCGCGCCTTCCAGGGTCGCGTCCGTGACCTTGCGCGCCCGCACCGCGTCGCCCACCGTGAAGAGATGTGGCACGGTACCGACCAGCTCCGCTTCCAATTTATTGACCGGATGCGAGCCGAGGCAGAGCACCACGGTATCCGCCGCGATGCCGAACACCTCCTCTCCCGACTGCAGGTTGATGGCGTCCAGCTCGATGCTGAGCAGGCGGGTATGGGTCATGATCTTCACGCCGAGGACCTTGAGGCGGCCCAGCAGCAGGTTGCGGTCGTCCAGCGGCGCGTCGGCCGCGATGTCGCCTTCCGCCTCCACGATGGTGACCGGGTGGCTCTGGGCGGCAACGAATTCCGCGGTCTGGGCTCCGGCGCAACCGCCACCGATCACCAGCACGCTGCCGAAAGCCTTGGACTGCCCTTCCAGGAGGTCGCGGGCGGTGATGACGTTCACGTCTCCCACGCCCGGGATATCGGGGCGCGTCGGCTGTGCGCCGGTGGCCACGATCACCGCATATGGCTTCTCCTTCAGCACCAGTTTCTTGTCCACAATCGTGTCGAGGCGCACTTCCACGCCCAGCACCGCCATCTCATGCTTGAGCCTGGCAAGCAGTTCCGCCCAACCCGGGCGGTGCGGCGCCGCAGCGGCGGCGTGCAGTTGCCCGCCGACCGTGTCGCCGGCTTCGCAGAGGATGGCTTGATATCCGGCACGGGCGGCATAATTCGCGGCAGTCATGCCCGCGGGTCCGCCGCCGGCGATGAGCACCTTGCGCCGTGTCTCGTCGTGGACCAGCTCGGAAAATTCCCGTTCGCGTCCACAGACGGGATTGACCGTGCACCATACGTCGCGCTGGTCGAACAGGCGGCTTATGCAGCCCTGGTTGCAGGCGATGCAGGGATGGATCTCGGCGGTCAGCCCTTCCTCCGCCTTGCGGGGCCAGTCGGGGTCGGCGAGGAGTTCGCGGCCGAGGGCGATGAAATCCGCCTGGCCGCTCTCCAGCACCGTCTCGGCGAGTGCCGGCGTGTGCAATTTTCCGACAGCGATGACCGGGATGCTGACCGCCTGCTTGATCTGTGACGCGTACTTGAGCAGTGGTCCATCCTCGACGGCCATGGGCGGGATCATGCGGCCACGGGCGTAGGAGGCATAGTTTCCGGCGGACACGTGCACCGCGTCCACGCCCTTCGTCTCCAGCCATACCGCCAGGTCCACGCCGTCCGCCGGCGCGAAACCCCCGGGGACCATCTCGTCGGCGGAGATGCGCACGCTGACGGGATATTCCGGGCCGGTCTCCTTGCGCACCGCGTCGATAATCTCGCTCAAGAAACGGCGACGGTTCTCGACGTTGCCGCCGTACATGTCCGTGCGGCGGTTGCTGAACGGCGACAGGAACTGGGTGATGAGGTAGCCGTGGGCCGCGTGGATCTCGACGAAGTCGAGGCCGGCGGCCTTGGCGCGGCGCGCGGCGACGCCGTAGGCGCGCACCAGCGCGTGGATCTCCACGCGGTCGAGCATGCGGGGCAGTTCCTGCATCAGCGGACAGGGTATGGCAGAAGGCGCCACCGGCTGCTCGCCGCAGATCCGGGCCGTCGTCTGGCGGCCGGCATGATACAGCTGGATGCCGATGCGTACGCCCTGCTCGTGGGCCACGCGTGCAGCGCTGTGGAGTCCGTCTATGACGGCGTCGCTGTGCAAGCCGAGTTCGTTGCGGAATCCGCGCCCCTCGGAGCTGACGAAACTCGCCTCCAGGATGATGGCGCCGACGCCGCCCTCGGCGACGCGCTTCAAGTGTGCGAGGTAGCGCTCGGTCATGCGGCCATGCTCGTCCGCATAATTGCGCACCATGGGCGCCATGATCAGACGGTTCTTGATCTGCATCCGGCCTATATGGCCGGCGTTGAAGAGCAGCTTTGGCGTGTCCATAAATATCCCTCGGCAGGGGTGGAATGCTGGATTTCAGCGTAGGCGTGCTGGAGCACCCCTACATTGATCCAGGTCAACCGGGCCGCGATTCCGCCGGACGCACCGCCGTCTTGAGCTCCACCGGCATGCGCGCGAGCTTCTCGTAGATCCGCCGGCGCCGGCGCAGCGGCCACCAGCCGTAGAGGTAGGTCTGCATGGGTTGCCACATGGCCACCCAGCCGCCGATGAGGAGGCTCTGGCGGAGCAAGTT
>DATGHI010000085.1:0-6893 GCA_035308065.1 Gammaproteobacteria bacterium
CCGCGATCATGGCGGCGACGCACTCCGCCACCAGTTTTGGCTCGTTCATTAGGCAGGCGCCGAAGCGCCCGGACTGCACCCGGTCGCTGGGGCAACCCACGTTGAGGTTTACTTCGTCGTAGCCGTAATCCGCGGCCAGCCGTGCGCAGGCGGCGAGCGCTTCAGGTTCGCTGCCGCCCAGCTGCAGTGCGAGCGGATGTTCGGCGCCGTGGAATGCCAGGAAACGGCGATGATCGCCGTGCAACAGGGCACCGGTGGTCACCATCTCGGTATAGAGCCGCGTATGGCGGCTCAAGAGCCTTATGAAATAACGGAAGTGCCGGTCCGTATAGTCCATCATGGGCGCCACGGAGACGCGGTATGCCAAGGACGGGGTGCCCGCGGTGGTCACGGATACAACCAGTCGTGGGTCCAGGCTCCGTCCTTGAGCATGTAACGCTCCCGCTCGTGCAGACGCCCGGGTCGGGAAGACCAGAACTCGATGGATTCGGGCTTGAGCCTGAATCCGGACCAATGGGGAGGCCGCGGCACGGGCTTGCCCGCGAACTGCTTCTCGAATTCCTGGAAGCGTCGTTGCAGTGCGTCCTTGTCTGGCATGACCGCGGACTGCTCCGAGGCCCAGGCGCCGATCTGGCTCAGGCGGATTCGCGTGGCCCAATAGGCGTCGGCTCCCGCTTCGCTCACGTCTCCGGCCGTACCCTCCACTTGCACCTGCTGCATCAGCGGCTGCCAGAGAAAGCACAGCGCCGCCTTACCGTTGGCCTTGAGTGCCCGGCCCTTACGGCTCTGCTTGTTGGTGTAGAACACAAAGCCGCGCGGATCGAAGCCCTTGAGCAGGATGGTGCGCACCGAGGGCCGGCCGTCCGCGTCCACGCTAGCGAGGCTCACGGCCGAAGGCTCGGGCATATCCAGCTGCTGCGCCTCGGTGTACAGCTTGCGGAAACGCTCGATGGCTTCGGTATAAAGGTCCATGAGCTCGTTCCGCGCCCGTCCCTACGCGGCTTCGGTGCCGCGGGCAGCCTTGCGCCGGTCCTGTTCCTTGAGGTGGCGCTTGCGCAGGCGGATGTTCTGGGGCGTGATCTCCACGAGTTCGTCGTCCTCGATGAACTCCAGAGCCTGCTCCAGGGTGAAGCGCAGGGCCGGGGTCAGCAGGATGTTCTCGTCGCGACCCGCGGCACGGATGTTGGTAAGCTGCTTGGTCTTGAGCGGGTTTACCGTGAGGTCGTTGTCGCGGGCATGGATGCCGACGATCTGGCCCTCGTAGACGTCCTCGCCGGGGCCCACGCACAGGCGTCCACGCTCCTGCAGGTTGAACAGACCGTAGGACACGGCCTTGCCGGTGCCGTTGGAGATGAGTGCGCCGTTGGGCCGCTGGTTCACGCCCACGGCCTTGGCCAGAGCGTACTTCTCGAACACGTGGTGCATGAGGCCGGAGCCCGAGGTCATGGTGCGGAAGTCGGTCTGGAAGCCGATCAGGCCCCGGGCCGGAATGATGTAATCCAGGCGCACACGTCCCTGGCCGTCGGAACGCATGTCCTGGAGGGCGCCGCTGCGGGACCCCAGGGCTTCCATGATGGCTCCCTGGTGGCGCTCTTCCACGTCCACGGTCAGGGTCTCGTAGGGCTCGTGGCGCTCGCCATTCACCTCGTGGTAGATGACCTGGGGGCGGGAGACGGCGATCTCGTAACCCTCACGGCGCATGGTCTCCAGGAGCACCGAGAGGTGCAGCTCGCCACGGCCGGAGACGCGGAATTTCTCGGTGTCCTCGGTGTCCTCGACCCGCAGGGCCACGTTATGCAGAGTCTCACGATACAGGCGCTCGCGCACCTGGCGACTGGTCAGGAACTTGCCATCCTGGCCGGCGAAAGGCGAGCTGTTGGTCTCGAACACCATGCTGATGGTGGGCTCATCCACGGTCAGGGACGGCAGGGCCTCGACGTGCTCCGGGTCGCAGAGGGTCTCGGAAATGCGCGGCGCCGGGATGCCGGTGAAGGCGATGATGTCGCCCGCCTGGGCCTCCTGCACTTCCACGCGGTTCAAGCCCATGAAGCCGAAAATCTGCAGCACCCGCTCGCGGCGAGTGTTGCCGTCGGCGTCGGTGACGATCACGGGACTGTTGCGCTGGATGCGGCCGCGGGCGATGCGACCGATGCCGATGGCACCCACGTAGCTCGAGTAATCCATCTGGCTAACCTGGAGCTGGAACGGGCCGTCCAGGTTCACCGGCGGCGGCGGGCAGAACTTCAGGATGGTCTCGAACAGCGGTGTCATGTCCTTGCCCGGTACGTCGGTGTCCAGGGTGGCGTAGCCGTTCAAGGCCGAAGCATAGACCACCGGGAAATCCAGCTGCTCGTCGGAGGCGCCGAGCTTGTCGAACAGGTCAAAGGTCTGGTCCAGCACCCAATGGGGGCGGGCACCGTCCCGGTCGATCTTGTTGATGACCACGATGGGCTTCAAGCCGTGGGAAAAGGCCTTCTGGGTGACGAAGCGGGTCTGGGGCATGGGCCCGTCCACCGCGTCCACCACCAACAACACGCAATCCACCATGGACAGCACGCGCTCCACCTCGCCGCCGAAGTCGGCATGGCCGGGGGTGTCCACGATGTTGATGCGGTACTCCGTCTCCCCCTGGTGCAGGCGGATGGCCGTATTCTTGGCGAGGATGGTGATGCCACGCTCCTTCTCCAGGTCGTTGGAGTCCATGATGCGGTCTGTCACGGGGGCCCGGGCGTCCAGTGTGCCGGACTGCCGCAGCAGGCAGTCCACCAGGGTGGTCTTGCCGTGGTCGACGTGGGCGATGATGGCGATGTTGCGGAGGTTTTCGATCACGGGGGGGAATCCAGGTACGGGAGTGGCCGGGGAAAAACGCCGAATTATACCGGCAAAGCCCATAAAAAGCCGGGTCTTTTTGGCCGATTTTTTCAGTCCAGACAAGGGCTTCCGGGCATTGGACAGGGCTATTTAACTCGCGTAAGCTTTCCCGCCGTTCGGGTCCTGTCAACGCTTTGCCGACGTCTTCGGGGATGACCTGCTGCCACGCCGGGGGATGCTGACTCAAGCTTCGAACAATAAGCGGTTACCCGCGACCTATGCCGCCGCAAAGCGGTGGGGATGAGGGTCGGCCGCAGGTAAACCACGGCCAGGAGACGCAAATCTTCGCCCCGTGGCGTGTTCTCCAAGTCATCGCAAGAGAGTGATTAATCGTATGACGTCCATTTATGTCGGCAATCTACCTTTTTCCGCCAATGAAGATGAAGTCCGTCAGAAGTTCGAGCAGTTCGGCACCGTGCACTCGGTGAAGCTGATCTCCGACCGCGAGACCGGCCGCCCCCGCGGCTTCGGCTTCGTGGAGATGGATCAGTCCGCCGCGACGGCTGCCATCCGCGAACTGAACGGCAAGGACATGGGCGGCCGCCCGCTGCGCGTGAACGAAGCGCAGCCCCGTCAGGCCGGTGGTGGCGGCGGCGGTGGCGGCGGTGGCCGCGGCCGCTGGTAAGCCGTCAGCTTCCAGACAAATTAGCTGACTTGATAGCCCATGCTCCCGGCCTGACAGGGCCGGGACATGGGCTTTTTGTTTCCTGCATGGATGACAGGCATCCGCTGGCAGACCTGACAAGCATCACTAGCGGGCAAATGGGCCCCTACCTATGATTCTCGATACGGTAAACACCGTAAAGACCTGAGAACCGGCGAGACCCGCCGTGGTCAGTTATTTAAAGTGGGATCAGGGTCCCGCTGCACAACCGTACGCAACGACAATCTGGAGAGTTGAAGCCATGAACGACGCCAGCCCGTCCGCCTTCGGTAGCCTGATCAACATATTCCTCGAACCCAGGAAGACCCTGGAGGACCTGCGCAACCACGCCGCATGGTGGTGGCTGCCCCTGCTGCTGCTGGTGGTGCTCAGCATCGCGTTCCAAGTGTGGTACGCCAACCGCGTTGATGTGTCCTGGTTCGCGGACCAGACCCTGGCGCCCAGCGCTGACAAGATGACCGCCGACCAGCTGCGCGATGCCCATGCCCGTTTCACGCCGGTCAGCATGATGGTCTTCGGCATCATCGGTAGCGTATTCCTGGTGGTCTGGTACCTGATCCAGGCGCTGTATTTCTTCATGGCCGCCAAGGTCGGCGGCTGGCAGCAACAGAGCTTCGGCGCCTGGCTGAACTTCATCAGCTGGACCTCCATGCCGGCGCTCCTGGGTTTCGTCGCCAGCGCCGCCTACATGCTGTCCACGAGCTCAAGGCAGATCAGCCCGGTTGACATCGACGTCACCTCCCTCAACACGCTGCTTTTCCACGTGCCTTACGCCCACAGCGGCCAGGCGCTGGCATCCAGCCTGCGACTGACCACTATCTGGTCCTGGGTATTGATGGTCATCGGCCTCTCGGCCTGGACCGGCAAAGACAGGGTGAAGTCCGCCATTGCTGTGCTCTCCCCTTACCTGCTGTGCTACGCGGTCTGGATCGCGTGGGTCGCGGCGCGCAGCTGAATCAGAATAGAACATGACCAAGCAACGCAAACTGATCGTGGTCCTCGCCGTGCTCGGCGGCATCGTGCTGCTGGTGGTGATCGCGCGCTTCGGCAGCCACGGCGGAGGTGTCGCGGTGGAGACCGCGCAGGTAGAGACACGTACCATCCGCAGTTCGATCCTCGCCTCGGGCGAACTGCAGTACAAGGACCCGGTGGAGCTCAAGCCCGAGGTCATCGGCAAGATCAGCTCCATCCCGGTTGTGGAAGGCCAGCGGGTGCAAAAAGGTCAAGTGGTGCTGCGCCTCGATCCGGTGCTCTACCAAGCCCAGGTCACGCAGCAGCAAGCGGCGGTGCAGCAGGCCCAAATCGCAATCCAGAGCCAGAAGCTCACGGTCGCCAACCTGGAGCTGCAATATACTCGTCAACTGCAGCTCTACAAGCAGCATCTCGTCGATGCCAACAGCTTCGACAACCTCAAGAATCAGCTGGACCTCGCCAACACCGAGATGCAGGCCCGTGAGCAGGCGCTGCAGATCGCCCAGGCTGAGCTGAGCCAAGCACAGCAGAGCCTGAACAAGACGGTCATCATCTCGCCCATCAACGGGATGGTGACGAGCCTGCCGGTGAAGGTGGGTGAGACGGTGATCACCGGCACCAACATTGCCGGCGACACGCTCATGGACATCGCCGATCCTTCCGAGGTGCTGGCGGACGTGCAGGTGGATGAGGCCGACATCGCCAACGTGAAACTGGGCGAGGACGCGAACATCGATGCGGTCTCCTTCCCGGACCGCACCCTGCACGGCAAAGTGCAGTTCGTGGCTTCCTCGGTCACCGACACCAGCAGCAGTCTCACCGCCAGCAGCGCCTCACAAGGTCGTACCTTCGAGGTGAAGATCGCCATCGGCGACAAGGACATCGGCCTGTTGAAGCCCGGCATGAGTGCACGCGCCGAGATCTTCACCCAGAGCACGCCCGACACCCTGTCGGTACCGGTGCAGGCGATCCTGTATGAGAACGATCCCGCCTCCAAGAGCCTGGAACCGACTGCCGGCGCCTATGTGTACTCTGTGAGTGACGACAAGGCTCACAAAACGCCGGTCACCACCGGCGTGTCCAGCGACACCTACCAGGCCGTCACCTCGGGGCTCAAGGCGGGCGACGTGGTGGTGAGCGGGCCTTACGAAACCCTCCACCATCTCAGCGACGGCGCCTCGGTGACCCCCGCTCCCGCCGCCGCCACTAAGAGCGACGCCAAGAAACAGTCCCCATGAGCGGCGACACAGTCCTGGAGCTGCGCGCGGTCACGAAACAATACGTGATGGGCGACGTGGTGCTGAATGCCCTGGACGGCATCGACCTGGCCGTCAAGCGCAACGAGTATGCGGCCTTCATCGGCCCTTCCGGGTCCGGCAAGTCCACGCTCATGAACATCGTAGGCTGCCTGGACAAGCCCAGCTCCGGCGAATACATCCTTAACGGGACGCCGGTCTCACAGCTTGACGACAACGCGCTGGCGCGCATCCGTAACCGCGAGATCGGCTTCATCTTCCAGAACTTCAACCTACTTGGCCGGGCGGATGCGCTGCACAACGTGATGCAGCCGCTCATCTACCGCGGCATCGCTTACGGCGAACGCAAACGCATCGCTACCGAAGCCCTGCAGAGGGTTGGCCTAGGCGATCGTCTGCACCACTTACCCAACCAGCTATCGGGAGGCCAGCGCCAGCGCGTAGCCATCGCCCGGGCCCTGGTGGGCAGGCCTTCGATCCTGCTGGCGGACGAGCCCACCGGCAACCTGGATTCCAACACCGCCCGCGACGTGATGGCCATGTTCGACGAACTGCACAGGAGCGGCAACACTATCATCGTGGTGACCCACGACCAGGACATCGCCGCCCACTGCCAGCGGGTGATTCGCATCAAGGACGGCAAGATACTGAGCGACACCGTGAATCCCGAGAAGACCGGGCACAAGGTGGCGACCCGTGTCTAACTTCTTGGAGAGCTTGCGGGCGGCATTAACGGCGATCTTCGCCCACAAGCTGCGCAGCGTGCTCACAACCCTCGGCATCATTATCGGGGTCATGTCAGTGATCGCGGTGGTCTCACTACTACAGGGGTTCAGCGTGGCTCTGTCCGCCAACTTCAAGGGCATGGGCTCGAACACTGTGTTCGTGACCTCCTACCTCTCGCGCAACGACCGACTCGCCGGCAAGACCAGCAAGATCACCACCGACGACCTGCTCGCGATCCAGCACGAGGTGCCGGGCATCAGCCGCATCACTCCAGTCATCATCATGGGCTTCTTCACGGGCGAGGTGCGCTACCAGAGCCAGAGCACTAACTCCGGCATCTTCGGCACCACCTCGGGCCACGCCGAGAACACCGAGTTCTACCCCGTCCAGGGACGCTACCTCAC
>DATGHI010000086.1:0-10408 GCA_035308065.1 Gammaproteobacteria bacterium
GAGCGCAGCAGATACTGGGACGCGAAATAGAGGGTCTTCGGGTCCTGGGGTGAGAACACGATAGGCATGGTCCAGGTGAAGCGGTGCTGCATCTCCGCCGCCGTGTGGCCGTCCGCGTCGAAGGGCCAGGGAGACACGTCCTGCATCTGCCCCGTGTGGCGGTTGGTGCGCGTCAGGATCCCGAAATAGGAACCGGAATAGATGATGTCCGGATCCGTGGGGTCCGGCACCACGTAGCCAGACTCGTTGCCGCTCACCACGTACCAGTCGTGCTCGCCGATGTCGCCGTAGTCGCTGCGGCTCGGCACCGCCACGCTCTCGTTGTCCTGCTGGGCGCCGTAGACGTAATACGGAAAACGGTCGTCCACCGCCACGTGGTAGAACTGGCCGGTGGGCTGGTTGCGCTCCGTGGACCAACTGTCGCCACCATTCACGCTGATGCTGGCGCCGCCGTCGTTAGCGACGATCATGCGGTTCGGGTCCTGGGGGTCGATCCACAGGCCGTGGTTGTCGCCGTGGGGCGCGCGCACCATGTCGAAGTGCTTGCCACCGTCGGTGGAGCGATAGAAGCCGGTGTTGCAGACGTAGACCACGTCGGAATCGGCGGGATCCGCGAACACGTCATTGAAATACCAGGGGCGCTCCGTGAGGCGCGCGTCGGTGCTGACGCGCTCCCAGTCGTCGCCGCCGTCGTCGGAGCGGTAGAGCCCGCCCTCCTTCGCGTCGATGAGGCTGTAGACCCGGTCGCCGCCCGTGGCCGCGACCCCGAGCCGGCCCCACACGCCTTCCGGCAGGCCGTGGCCTTCCAGGCGCGTCCAGGTGAGGCCTTCGTCGGTGGATTTGTATAAGCCGCTTCCCGGACCGCCGCTCTCCAGGTGCCAGGGGGAACGCTGCACCTGCCACAGTGCCGCATATACGATGCTCGCGTTGTCCGGATCGAAGCTCAGGTCCACGGCGCCCGTGTGAGTGTCCTTGTAGAGCACCTTCTGCCAGGTGGCGCCGCCATCCTCGGAGCGGAACACACCTCGCTCCTCGTTGGGACCGTAGGCGTGGCCCACGGCCGCCACCAGCACCAGATCGGGATTCTGGGGGTCCACGATGATGCGGCCGATGTGGCGCGTGTCCACGAGCCCCATGTGCTTCCAGGTCTTGCCCGCGTCGGTGGACTTGTAGACGCCGTCGCCGAAGGAGATGTTCTCCCGGAGCGCCGCCTCGCCCGTACCCACATAGATGACGTTGGGATCGGAGGGCGCCACGGCGATGGCGCCGATGGAGGCGATGGGTTCCTTGTCGAAGATGGGTGTCCAGCTCGTGCCCTCGTCATCGGTCTTCCACACCCCGCCCGCCACGCCGCCGAAGTAGAACACCGCCGGCTGTTGCACCACGCCACTTACCGCCAGCACGCGGCTGCCGCGGGAAGGCCCGATGGAACGCCATTTCAGGGCACCGAAGGGCTTGGACGCTTCGGTTTTGCCGGGTTCGGCGGCGCTGGCCAGAAAGGCCGCAGCCAATACGGAAAAGCCAAGGAATATGGCCAGGAGGCGGGGATGGCGCAGGGACATGGTGACTCCTCGGGAACAGAGGAAGAATGTGAAACTAGAGCGGAATAATACAGGGGACTATCCGCGCCACTCAGCTTAAATGGACCTTGAATCCGGGGTGGTGTTCACGATTTCTTTTTCTGGAGGACGAGCATTTCCCCCTAAGTGCCCCTCCCCGTTTCAAATCCGAACTCCTTAATCTGGGAGACATTTCCCAACGTTCTGCTCATCTGATTTCGCAGTGAAGCATCCAGCCATAACCCGCTGAAAATATGTGGTTTTTTCCTCTAGACAACTATTGATTATGTTATATACTTGCATGTGACATAACACTATACCCACCCTGACAGTTTAGGCATGCGGGCCGGCAGATGAGACCGGGAGTTCTGGGGTAGACGGGAGAACACACATGGACGACGTTGCCATCGAGAGCCAGCGGATAGCTAACCTCACGCGGATCATCGCGCGGGCCCTGGAAGCCTGCGAGAAACCGGGCACGGAAGCGGACCGGGAACTGGAGATGCTGCTGATCGGCCCCCACGCCCGGACCGTGGCCCTCGGCATACTGGAGTTCCGCAGCGCGGCGCTCTCGGCAATCAAGCGCGGCGCACGCCTCTGGCTCCCCTTCGGCGGCCGCGAGCACCTCCTCTATGAGCTGGTATCCGACCGCAGCTACCTTGGCATCCAGCGGGTCAAGAACCTGTTGGAGGCGGGCTGGGATCCAAACCTCGCTCTGCCGGGCTCGAACCGCACGGCGCTCATGCAAGTGGCCAACAACTGGACGCCGGGGAACAAGGAGATGGCGGAACTTCTGCTCGCCGCCGGCGCAGACGCCTCGCTCGCCTCCGTGAGCGGCCAGACCGCGCTCGACTACGCGCCCACCATCATGCGGAACTTCATCAAGGGTTACGTGAAGGGCGACGACACCACCACAGCTCCTGGCGTCCTATGCAAGTCCCGCTGAAGCGCTGTTCAGCGCATTGCCGCTAATACCGCTGACAGGGCCGCGTTCTTCTGGTCAGAACCCCACGGCGGTCCTACCACTTTCCCGAGCTTATTGATCCTGCCCGCCACAGCCCGGGACCGATTTCCCAAGACCTGTTTCGCTCTCTCCACCAACTGCTTCTCCGGCACTGGCAAACAGCGCAGCCCGCATTTCTTGGCCGCGCGCAACAGGGAATCCGGGAACAACACGCCTTCGGCCTTGTGCATGCGGAAATGGACCGCGAGGATCTCGGCGGTGGTCCAGTCGGGCATGGGAGACGGGACAAGAACGACACAGGCTGAGACCTTGTGGCCGGCGGGCTTGAGGCGCTTCACGGCGGCGCGTAGCTCCTTGAGCGCGCAGCGGCGGGACATGGCGATGCCCGCTTGGACGATCTTGCGCGCCTTGGCGGGTTCCTGGCCTTCGGCGGCGTGATAGGGCTGCTTGGCCCACATGCTGCCCTTCTCCACCAGTTCAATTCGGCGACGGTCCAGGACATGGATCTCGTCTTTCTCGATGCCGACGGCGACCAGCACAGCCCAGCCTGAATGCGCCTTCAGGCCGAGTGCAACTTTCACCTAATCGCCCCTTCCCTTCTCTCTCAGCGCACGTCGCAGAAACAATAGGCATAAGAGCCGCGCGGGTCGTCGAAAACATCCAGTGACTGCACCACCTGCATGACCTTACCGTACCAAGGCGAGAGACTCGCCGCGGGCAGCTTGAGACCCAGCGAAGACGAACCGCCGTCGTTTGCCATGCCGATGAGCAGCCGATCCACGAAGTTCAAGGGCTTCTCGATGTAATCCACGGTGAAATCCTTGCCGAGATGCGCGAGCTTGGCGGCCTCGTCCACCGCGTCCTCTTGGCTGCCGTACTTGTCGATGAGCCCGAGGCGCTTGGCGTCGCTCCCCGCCCAGACGCGGCCTTGGGCGATCTCCTTCACGGTGTCGAGCTTGATGTGCCGGTTCTTGGACACCTTGCCCACGAACTCGTCGTAGCCGTGGTCGATGAAGAGCTGGAAGGCCTGCTTCATCTCCGGCGACATGGGCCGGGCGATGTCGAAGGCGTCGCTCAGGGGCGTGGTGCCGACGCCGTCGTCGTGCACGCCCACCTTGGCGAGGGTCTTCTGGAAGGTGGGGAACATGCCGAAGATACCGATGGACCCGGTGATGGTGGACGGATCCGCGAAGATCTCGTCACCGGCCATGGAGATCCAATAGCCGCCGGAGGCGGCCACGTCACCCATGGAGACGATCACGGGCTTGCCGGCTTCCTTGGTCAGCTCTATCTCGCGCAGGATGAGGTCCGAGGCGAAGGAACTGCCGCCGGGGCTGTTGACCCGCAGCACCAGCGCCTTGACGCTGTCGTCATAGCGCGCCTCGCGGATCAGCTCGGAAGTGGAGTCGCCGCCGATGGTACCGGGCGGTTGGTCGCCGTCCTTCACGTCGCCCTCCGCCACCACCACGGCCACCTTCTTGCCGTCGAAGACGGGGCCGGTGCCGTCCGCCAGGGTGTCGTAATCCTGGTATTCGATCTGGTTGAAGCTGTGGTGGGAGCTTCCCACCACTCGCGCCACCGCGTCCTGCATCTCGTCCGGCGTCGCGATTCTGTCCACCAGCCCGGACTTGAGCGCGAGCGCTGCGCCGTCACCACCCACGGCAGCGAGACTCTCATCCAAGTCGTCGACATAAGACTTAAGCGCATCCGGCGGCAGGTTGCGGGCCCGGGTCACATCCTTCTGGTAGTCGCCCCAGAGAGCGCCCAAGAGACTGCTCCAGTCCTCTCGCGCGTCCTGCGACATGCCGTTCAGCATGAAAGGTTCCACAGCGGACTTGTACTTGCCGACGCGGAAGATATTCCATTCGACGCCGAGCTTGTCCAGGGCGTCCTTGAAGTAGGGCTGGTAGATGCCGAAGCCCCGCAGGAACACCGCGCCCTGGGGATGGATGAACACGGTGTCGGCCTGGGAAGCCAGGTAATACTGGCCCTGGAGGTAGGCGCTGCCCAGGGCGAACACGGGCTTGCCGGTCTTCTTGAACTCGCGCACGGCGCGGCCGAGATCCTGCAGTTCCGCGAGGCCTGCGCCGCTCATCTCGTCGGTCTCCAGCACCAGGGCCTTGATGCGCCTGTCGTCCTTTGCGTGGCCGATGGCTTCCAGCACGTCGCGCATGCGGGTCTGGGGCTCCTGTTTCTGGCCGAACAGGCGGTCGATGGCGCGCGCGGTCGGGTCGCCGGAGAACTGCTCCACCACCTCGCCCTGCAGGTCCACCACCAGGGCTGCGGAGGACGGCACTACCACGTGGTGCGAACCGAAGGCGCCGGCCAGCAGGAACAGCACCAGGAAGGTGATCACCAGGTTGATGACCAGCCGGCAGAGGAAATCCCAGAATTTCCAGAGACCGCCGAATATGTGGGTGATGAAATTCTTCTCGCTCATAGTCCTTGAGACCTTGCCATTGCGTGACAGTTGCGGGGATGAAACATCAATTATGCGCCAGGACCTCAGAAGTCGCAGCATCCAATATTTCACAGATCTTCGGCAGCCAGGTCTGGTGCTCCGGTTTCATGAGGCAGGAGCGCAGCGCCACGACCGTGTCCGAGTCAGCTGCAAGGCGGGGCCACCAGGCTTGGGCCAATGGGCCAGGCAGCTTGAGGAGCGCGAGATGGAGTTGCCGCTTGGCGGCGGCATCAAACACCGCCTGGGCCCGCTCCCCCGCTTGCTTGCGCCCGGCACCTGCCAGGGTCCAGACCACGATGTCGAGATCCGGTTCCATGCCGGCGAGATAGCGGCCGTCGTGTGACAGGGCTGCGTGCAGTTCCAGGGCCGCGTGGCGCCCCGCCGCGAGATCCTTGGCGAATTCGCCGCCGCGGCTCATGGGCAGCAGCCGTTGCGTGGCCCAGAGCGCCACGGCCGCCGCGCCGGCGCGGGAACACTCCAGGCTGATCTCGCCCAGGTGCAGTTCCGCGGAAGTGAAATACGTGTATGGCGAGTCGTGCTTGTAATAGCGGCCCACCGCCGGGTCGCGGAACAGCACGCAACCGCAGCCGTAGGGCTGGAGCCCGTGCTTGTGGGGGTCCACCACGATGGAATCGGCCTGGGACGCGGCGTCATAAGCGGCGCGGGACGCGGTGCCCAGGTTGTCCACCAGGGTGAAGTAGCCGCCGTAGGCCGCGTCCACATGGATGCGGAAACCGTACTTGTAGCGAAGCTTCTCGATCTCGTGCAGCGGGTCCACGGCGCCGAGCGCGGTGTTCCCGAGGGTCACCACCACGGTCGCCACCTTCTCGCGCTTCAGGAGATCTTCGAGGGCATCGAGGTCCATGCGCCCGAAGCCGTCCACCGGCACGCTGCGGAACTCCATGCCCAATACTTCGCACATGCGGCTGTGGGTGTAATGGGCCTGGGAGGACGCGAGCACGAGACCGTTCGGGTTCACGTGGCGCGCCACCCAAAGGGCTTCCAGGTTAGCGATGGTGCCGCTGGCGGAAAGATGACCCAGGTGTTCGCGATACCCGAACATGGCGGCGATGGCGGCCACTGCCTCACGTTCGAGGGCGGAGCTGGCGCGACCGCCGTCCAGGGCGTGGTTGTTGGGATTGACCCAGAGCGCCAGCATGTAGGCGAGCCGCGCCATGGCGTGGGGCGGCTTCAGCATCTGCCCCGCATACAGAGGATGAGGATAGGGATAGTTGTCCTGCATCCGCCGCGCGGTCTCCAGCAGCACCTCGCGACCCTTGGCGGAGAGCGGCGCCGGCTTGAACTCCGGGAGCGCGGCGAAGCCCTGTTCCAGCACCGCGAGCGCTTCGTCGAGAGCTTGGAGACTTTCGTTTTCCAACATCGAGATACTCATAATCTGTGAAGCCAACTACCTAGAAAAACATAAAGCACTCTGGCTGGCGGAAGCCGCCAGCTACCCCGCTTCGCTTCCTGCTACGCGGGCAGCTAGGGCAGGCTTTCCTGCCTGCCCGTTCAACCGCTCACAACATGCCTTCGGCATGTGCATGTTAGAGCGGTCTCACTCGCGTTCCAACATGGTTAGGGCTTCTTGCCGGCGGCTTTCGCAGGCATGAGCATGAGCTGCTGCAGGTCGTGCTCCAGCACCGCCTGCTGGGCGGGGTCGCGGGTGGCATTCAGCAATCCCTTGTAGACGTTGCGCGCATCGTCGATATAGCCGGCCTTGGCCAGCATCTGTGCCGCCTGGTAGCGGGCGGTCTGGGCCCACTGGTCCATGGCGAAGGGGTCCAGCAGCATGGCGGAGCGCATGTAGAGTTCCGCCGCCTTGGGATAATCCTCCAGAGCCTTGTAGGAATCGGCGGTCCAGTAGAGCATCTGTCGCCGCTGCTCCGGCTCGAGATGCATCTCCAGCAGGGTCTCGAAGAACGGGATGGCATCCTTGTCCCGGTGCAGGGTCTGGAGATCGAACAACACCTGCAGCACTTCGTCGGCGTCGATCGGTGCCGGTGCCGCGTGTGCCGCCACGCCGGTGGTGGCCGCGGGCGGCGGGGTGGGATCAGGAGCGAACAATGTGTGCAGCGCCGCGACGCCCGCGTCCGGCTCGCCACCGAGGATGAACACGTGGGCGCGTTTCAACTGCCAGGCGCTGGCGGCAGTGCCGGGCGGCGGCGCGTCCAGCCCCTGCATCAGCTGCGAGGCCAACGGGATGTCCGGTATCTCCAGCACGTCGTCCACCAGGAGGTAGCGCACGTCGGCGGGGATGGCGGCCACGCTCTTGTAGCGCGAGGAATCGAGGTACAGACGGCGCAGCAACACGTCGCCTGCCTTCTGCTTCTGGATGAGATCGGCGAACTGCCAGTGGGCCACGTCCTGCTGCTTCGGATCGGCCCCCTTATATGCGACGACGCTGAACAGCGCCGCGGCGCCGATGGGCGCAGTGTCGTACTGGTTGGACGCCGCCACGAACCAGGCCTGGTCGTCGCCTACCACGAGCTGCAGCTGATTGCCGAGATCCTGGCCGTAGGCCAGGTAGGCATCCCAGAGCATGTCGGGCGTGAGGGTGAAGACGTCGTCCTGGTCCAAGAGCCCGGTCTCGAGACCGAGACCGTTCTGCAGCGCGCTGATGCGCGCCACGGGATTCTTGAGGTCGTCCGCCGCCTCCGCCGCCGCCGCCCAGGCGTGCACGCGCAGGTCGATGGCAGCCTTGCTGTCGGTGCCGATCCCAACCGCCTGGCCCAGGGCGTCACCCGGCGTGATCTCGCCGCTGCGCAGCGAAGCGAGCAGCGCGAGCAGATTCGCTTCTGGACCGCCCACGGTCTGCAGCACGTCCAGCGCTTCATCCGGCTCGCCGAGCTTTAGGTATAGGCGCGCTTCCAGGAGCGGCCAGTCGCCCGCGTCCTTGGGGTAATCCTGCCGGTAACGGATGACGGCGGTCTGGGCGTCGTCGAGGCGCTTGTCGGCGATGTAACTCCGGATGAGCAGGCGGCGCAGGTCCGCAAGCTCGGCGCCCTCCGGCGGCGGATCGGATTTCCAGACGATGGGCTGCAGCAGAGCGCGCGCCTTGGGGCCGTTGCCGAGGTGCAGCCAGGCGTCCGCCGCCTGCATTTGTTCCCAGGCGCGGAATTCGGGGCTCGCGCCCGCCGGCATCTTGCCCGCACGGGCGATGACTTCCTTCCAGTCGAGGCTCGCCTGGTGGATGAAGATGCGTTCTCGTTCCCAGCTCATCCAGCCCACCGGGTCCTTGGCGAAATCCGGCTGGTACTTGTCCATCAGCTGCAGCGCGAGACGCGGCGCGCCGGCGGCGGCCATGCCGCTCACGGTGTCCAGGGTGATGAGGTTCGGGTCCACGGGCACCGGCGGTGGCGCCGTGCTGGGCGCCGGGGCCGGCACAGGTTTGGTGGCGGCCGGCTTTGCATGGGTCTTCTTCTTGTGTGGCTTGGCCGCGTAGGCACCCCCCGCCAACAACGCGGCCAGCGAAAGAACGGCGATCAGGCTTCTGCGGTTTGCCATGGTTCTCTACACGCCATAAACAAAACGGGCGCTTGCGCGCCCGTTAGTGTATCAACTGATTTGGCTGAAGATTCTACTTAAAAACCGTCGCGAGCGAAGGTGGGGCTAGGCGCGCGAGGTGAGCAGGAGGGAGCGTACTCTTGGTGTACGTGACCGACTGCGAACCGAAGCGAAACAACGCCCTGCCGAGCGCAGCAGGTTTTTACACTTTCTCGCGGATGCGGGCGGCCTTGCCGGCGAGATCGCGCAGGTAGTAGAGCTTGGCCCGGCGCACGTCACCCTTGCGTTTGACCTCGATGCCGCCGATGACGGGGCTGTGAGTCTGGAAGGTGCGCTCTACACCCTCACCGTGCGACATCTTGCGCACGGTGAACGAGGAATTGAGGCCGCGGTTCTTCATGGCGATGACCAAGCCCTCGAAGGCCTGCAAGCGCTCGCGCTCGCCGTCCTTCACGCGGACCTGCACCACCACGGTGTCGCCCGGCTCGAACGCCGGGATGTCTTTCTTCAACTGGGCGTTCTCGACGCCCTGGATGATCTTGTTCATGTCTGCATACCTTTATTCAAAACCGTTACTTGACCTTCTCGTGCTCGCGGATGAAGTCCTCTAGCAACTTCTGCTGTTCCGCGCTCAACTCCAATCTCTTCAACAGCTCCGGGCGCCGCAACCAGGTCCGCCCGAGCATCTCGCGCATGCGCCAGCGGCGTATGGCCGCGTGGTCGCCGGAGAGCAGCACCTCCGGCACTCGCCGTCCGTCCAGGACCTCCGGCCGCGTGTAGTGCGGACAATCCAGCAACCCGTTCATGAACGAGTCCTGGGCCGCCGACTCGTCGTCGTTCAGCGCCCCCGGGATGAGACGCGCCAGTGCGTCGATCACCACCAGGGCCGGCAGCTCGCCGCCGGAGAGCACGTAATCGCCGATGGACCATTCCTCGTCCACCTCGGTCTCGATGAGCCGCTCATCGACACCTTCATACCGTCCCGCCACCAGCACCATAGACCGGCGCGCCGCGAGTTCGCGCACGCCGTCCTGGTCCAGCGGCCGGCCCTGGGGGCTGAGGTAGATCACCTTCGCTCCGGGCCCGGCCCGCCCCTTGGCCGCGTGGATCGCCGCGCGCAGGGTCTCGACCTTCATCACCATGCCGGGGCCGCCGCCGTAGGGCCGGTCGTCCACGGTCTTGTGCTTGTCGGTGGAGTAATCCCTGGGATTACTCGTGCCCACCTGGAGGAGCTTGCGCTCCACTGCGCGACCCGTGACGCCGAACCGGAGCAGCGTATCCACCATCTCCGGAAACAGCGTGACCACTTCTACATGCATGGCCGCGGCCTCGAAAAACTTCTCAAAAATCCGGGTCCCAATCCACCTGGATCAGCCCTTGGGCAAGATCCACGCGCATGATGACCTGGCCCTGGATGAACGGGATGAGGCGTTCCCGTTCACCCTTCACCACCAGCACGTCGTTCGAGCCGGTGGCCATCAAACCTTGCACTTTGCCGAGCGACCTGCCGCCCTCGAGCTGCACGTCCAGTCCCACGAGGTCGGCCCAGTAATACTGGCCGGGTTTCGTCTCACCCAGCTGATCACGCCACACCGCGATCTCGGCGCCCATGAGCGCCATGGCCTGGTCGCGATCCGTGACGCCTTCGAACCGGGCAATCACTCCCTTACCGTGGGCGTGGCCTTCCGCCACTTCCCACTCCTTCCAGGTATCCCCGCTCTTCAGGAGCCAGGGAGCGTATTCAAAGATTCCATCGCGGGGTTCGGTCCAGGAGAGGAGCTTCACCCATCCCTTGACGCCGAACGGTCCCCCGACCTTGCCGATGACGATGCGCTTGCGCTCACCGCTCATGGGACTTACAGGGCGACCTTGTGCTCCTTGAGCAGATACGACACGCGGTCAGAAGGCTGCGCGCCC
>DATGHI010000087.1:0-2807 GCA_035308065.1 Gammaproteobacteria bacterium
ACATCTCACAGAAGTTCAACGAAGAACTCGAAGATGTGCGCAACCGCGTGCTCGCCATGGGCGGCCTCGTGGAACAACAGATCGTGGATGCGCTCCAGGCCCTCACCGAGGGCGACAGCACCCTGGGCCGCGCCATCGAGCAGCACGACTACAAGGTCAACCAGATGGAGGTCACCATCGACGAGGAATGCAGCCGCATCCTCGCCCGGCGCCAGCCCGCGGCCAGCGACCTGCGCCTGATCCTCGCCATCATCAAGACCATCACCGACCTCGAGCGCATCGGCGACGAAGCGGAGAAGATCGGCCGGTTCGCAGCGCGTCTCGCCGAGCAGGAGCGCCCGACGAGCAACTACCGCGAGATCGAGCACCTCGGCAACCATGTGCGCAGCATGCTGCACGAGGCCCTGGACGCGTTCGCGCGCCTGGACGCCGAGGCTGCGTTCCGCGTCGCCAAGGAGGACGAGCGGGTCGATGGCGAATACGACGCCCTGTCGCGCCAATCCATCACTTTCATGATGGAGGACCCCCGCACCATCCGCCGGGTGCTGGACGTGATGTGGTCCGCCCGCGCCCTGGAGCGAATCGGCGACCACGCCAAGAACATCTGCGAGTACACCATCTATCTGGTGCACGGCAAGGACGTGCGGCACACCGGCTTCGAGGCGATGGAACGCGAAGTGCTGGACCGCCGGTAAAATAATCGCGTTGCCTTGCAACCAACCGCCGGGCATCATGGTCTTATGGTCATGATGCCTTTTCTCTCGTCTTTGCTGTATAACCGCCGCCGGACCAACCTGCTGGGCTTCCTCGCCTGCACGGGCCTCATGGCCTACGCCCTCTACGCCCAGTTCTACCTGCATCTCATGCCCTGCCTGCTGTGTATCTTCCAGCGCATCGCAGTGATCGCGCTGGGCCTGGTGTTCCTGGCAGCTTTCGCGCATGACTCCAAGCACTGGGGTGGGAAAGTCTATGGCGTGTTGCAGTTCCTCGTGGCGGCGGGCGGTTCCGCCGTGGCTCTCCGTCACATCTACGTGCAGCACCTGCCGGAGGACTTGGCGCCGCCCTGCGGGCCGGGCTTCGGCTATCTGTTCGCGCACCTGCCGCTGAGCAAGTTCCTGGTGCAGGTGTTCACCGGCAGTGCCGACTGTTCCATCGTCACCTGGACGTTCCTGGGGATGACCATGCCGGAATGGCTGCTGGCCTGGTTCCTCGTACTCGGGATAGGCGGGCTCGTGATGAACTGGAAGCAGTCAGCCGAGTAGGCGTTTCAGCACGTCCACGTAGATATCCACCAGTTGCTCCAGTTCCTTCACCGCGACGCATTCGTCGATCTTGTGGATACTGGCGTTACGCGGTCCGAATTCGATGACCTGTGCCCCGGTGGGGGCGATGAAGCGCCCGTCGGAGGTGCCGCCGCCGGTGTCGAGCTTGGGCTTGAGGCCCGTGGCTTTTTCCACTGCATCCTGCAGGGCGCGGCTCAAGTCGCCTGGCTTCGTCACGAACGGATCGCCCATGGGCCGCCAATCGATGCTGTACTTGAGACCGTGCTTGTCCAGGAGCGCATGTACCTTTTGTTTCAATTCGTCCTTGCTCAAGGCACTGGAATAACGGAAATTGAAGCGCACCGTGGCCTCGCCCGGGATCACGTTGCCGGCCCCGGTGCCTGACTGGAAGTTCGAGATCTGGAAGCTCGTGGGTGGGAAGAACTCGTTGCCGGAGTCCCAGCGGGCGGCGGTGAGTTCCGTGAGCGCCGGCAGCACCCGGTGGATGGGGTTATCGGCCCGTTCCGGGTAGGCCACGTGACCTTGGATGCCTTCGACCTTGAGGATGCCCGTCAGGGAGCCGCGGCGCCCGTTGCGCAGGGTATCTCCGAAGCGCTCGAGACAGGAAGGCTCCCCCAGCAGGCACCAATCGATCTTCTCACCACGGCTTTCTAGCTTCTCCACCACTTTCACGGTGCCATCTACGGAAGGGCCTTCCTCGTCGCTGGTGATGAGGAAGCCGATGCTGCCCTTCATGGTGGGTTTGGCGGCGAGGTAACGCTCCACTGCCACGGTCATGGCGGCGAGGCCTCCCTTCATGTCGGCGGCGCCGCGGCCGTAGAGCAGGCCGTCCCGCACTGCGGGCACGAAGGGATCGGATTTCCATTTTTCCAAGGGGCCCGTGGGCACTACGTCCGTGTGGCCGGCGAAGACCAATAACGGTGTAGTCTTGCCAAGGCGCGCCCAGAAGTTGTCCACGGCGCCGAAGCGCATGGGTTCCACTGTGAAACCCTGTTTCTTCAGTCTGGCCGCCATGATGGCTTGGCAGCCGTCATCGTCCGGGGTCAAAGAGCGGCGAGAGACGAGCTCACGGGTCAAATCTAATACCGCGCTCACTGCACGCCCCGCAGCAGTTCATTGATGCCCACCTTGGCGCGGGTCTTGGCATCTACGCGTTTCACGATGACGGCGCAGGCCAGGCTGTATTTGCCGTCGGGGGAGGGCAGGCTGCCCGGCACCACCACGGCGCCTGCCGGTACCCGCCCATAGAGGATCTCGCCGGTCTCCCGTTCGTAGATGCGGGTGCTCTGGCCGATGAACACTCCCATGGAGACTACCGCGCCCTGCTCGACGATCACGCCTTCCACAATCTCGGAGCGGGCGCCGATAAAGCAATCGTCCTCGATGATGGTGGGCGCCGCCTGCAGGGGCTCCAGCACGCCCCCGATGCCGGCACCGCCGGAAATATGCACGTTTCTGCCGATCTGGGCGCAGGAACCGATGGTGGCCCAGGTGTCCACCATGGTGCCTGGTCCCACCCAGGCG
>DATGHI010000088.1:0-4254 GCA_035308065.1 Gammaproteobacteria bacterium
CGGATGCCGGCGTCGGTGAGGAGTTGCTCCACCAGGGGCAGCACGCTCTCCGCCTGGATGCGCTCCGCCGGCACCTCCAGTTCCGTCAGGGCGCCGTCCAGCAACAGCGCGACGGAACAGCGGCTGGCGGCGGTGTCGAGGGCCAGCAGCTTCATGAGGCGGCCTCTTCCACCGGCTCCAGCAGCGCCTGCTGCAGGAAGCGGGTGACTTCGGCGAGGTCGTGGGTGGGGCGCATGGGGGGGAGGCTAGCGCGGAACACCCGGCCGTAGTACTTGCCTGTGAGCCGGGGGTCGCAGAGCATCATCACCCCCTTGTCGCTGGAATCGCGGATGAGGCGCCCCACGCCCTGCTTCAGGGCCAGCACCGCCTGGGGCAACTGGTATTCCATGAAGGGATTGCGGCCCTCGTTGCGCATCAGTTCCAGCCGGGCCTTAAGCACCGGGTCGCCGGGCGAGGCGAACGGCAGACGGTCGATGACCACCACCGACAGGGCCGGGCCCTTCACGTCCACGCCCTCCCAGAAGCTGGCGGTGCCGAGGAGCACGGCGTTACCTAGCTCCCGGAACGCCTCCAGCAGGCGCCGGCGGGGCATGTCGCCCTGCACCAGCAGGGGGTAATCCAGGCTGCCCCGCAGGATCTCCGCCGCCTCCTTCAGGGCCCGGTGGCTCGTGAACAGCATGAAGGCCCGGCCGCCGCTGGCTTCCAGCACCGGCCGGGCCGCCTCCACCACCGCGCGGGTATAGCCTGGATCAGCCACGTCCGGCATGCGCGGCGGAAGGTAGAGCAGCGCATTGCTGGCGAAGTCGAACGGACTGCCGAGCAGCAGTTCCTCCGCTTCCTCGAGGCCCATGCGTTCGCGGAAATGACCGAACTCACCGCCCACGCTCAAGGTGGCGGACAGGAACACCCAGGCGCCGGGGTTCTCGCGCATGCGCGCCGCGAAACGCGCCGCCGCGTCCAGCGGCGTGAGGTTGAAGGAACACTGGCGGCCATGGTGTTCGATCCAGCGCACCTGGCGACGTTCTTCGTCGTTCAAGAACGTACTCAGCCGCTGGGTCATGAGTTCCGCCCGTTCGCGGCAGTTCTCGAGACCGTGGGAACGGGCAGCGAGCGCATCGAGGATGGGCTTGAGGGATTCGAGGGCCGCGAGCACCGCGTCCAGGCGCAGGCGCAATTCCTTGCGCTGCGGCAGTGCTTCCCATTCCTGGCGGCCCGCGCCATCGCTGACCAGGGGCTTCAGGGCGGCGATCGATCCCTCGAACGCCTTGAGAGCAGGTTCGAAGTCCGGCATGTCGGCGGCGTTCTGCAGGTATTCGGCGCGCAGATCGTCCAGCCAGTCCGCGAACTGGCGCGTGGACACGCTCAAGCCGAAATACTGTGTGGCCACCTCGGGTAACTGGTGGGCTTCGTCGACGATCACCGCGTCCACGCCCGGCAGCAGCTCACCGAAACCGTCCTCTTTCAAGACCATGTCCGCCAACAAGAGGTGATGGTTGACCACCACCACGTCCGCCTCCTGGGCGGCGCGGCGCGCTTCCAGCACGAAGCAGCGGGCGTATTCGGGGCATTCCTGTCCGAGGCAGTTATCCTGGGTGGAGGTGACCTGGGGCCAGATGCTGGAGTTCTCGGGCACCGCATCCAGCTCGCCGGTGTCGCCGCTCTTGGTCAGTGCGGCCCACTGGCGTATCGATTCCAGTTCCCGCAGCCGCTCGCGGCTGTCGAAGAGCCCCTGCTCCGCCGCATAACCGAGGCGGTGGCGGCAGAGATAGTTGGAGCGGCCCTTGAGCAGCGCGGTCTTCACCGGAGCACCCAGGGCGGCACGCACCGCCGGCAGGTCGCGGTGGAACAACTGGTCCTGGAGGGTCTTGGTGCCGGTGGAGATCAACACGCGCCGGCCCGAGAGCAGCGCCGGCAGGAGATAGGCGTAGGTCTTGCCGGTGCCGGTGCCCGCTTCCGCCACCAGCACTTCGAAGTGCTCCAGCGTGCGGGCCACGGCCGCGGCCAGCTGTTGCTGTTGCGGGCGCGGGGCGAAACCGGGGAGACGCGCCGCCAGCGGGCCTTCGGCGCCGAGCAGGTCTGCGAGGTCAAGCATGGCGTGGGCGCGGCGACGCGCGCATGCCTTGAGACTCAGCCGGCGGGCTGCGGGCTGACGTCCAGGGGCAGCTTGCTCAAGCCGGCCACCTGCGCCTCGCTCAGCACGTTCTGCTGCACATCGGCTTGCAGCACCAGGTTGCGCGCGTCCACGGCCTTAGCCGGATCGCGGCGCGGGTCGAGCCGCGGGTCATCGGCGATGGCTACCAGCAGGGCGATGTCCTGGGGATGGAGCTGGGCGAAGGGTTTACCGAAGTAATACATCGAGGCGGCAGCGAAGCCCTTCACCGGATGGGCAGCGTCGCCGCCCATGGGCGCGTCGTTGATGAAGGTCTCCAAGATGTCGGTCTTCCCGTAGCCCGCTTCCAGCGCCACCGCCATGGCATGGACCACGACACCCGAGCTATCGGGGTAGAGAATACGGACCACACGACGGGTGAGCAGCGTGCCGCTGAGGGCGCCGGAATTGTAGAAGGCTGGATCGTAGGCTGCCAGCAGGGTGTTGGGCAGGAACTCGGTCGTGCCATTGAGGGTCATGCCCCCGGTGCGGGAGGCCTTGTCGGCGGCGAAGCGCTGGCTGGCGGCATGGACCTGGAAGCCCAGGTAGACGACGCCGGCGAGCAGGGCCAGGACCAGGGCCAGGAGGACGAACCACGGCGTGGGGTTCCGATCGCCGGAAACGCCTGCCAGTTCGCGGCGGCGCTTCATGGCCCGCTGCGTCTCGGGGCTGCGGCGCCGCAGTATCTCCCGGATCGTGTGCTCCCCCATGGTCCACCTCTGTCGCTTGACGTGCGCGCATTCTAGCACCCCGGCCCGCCCGGCACGGCACAGCGGGAGATGCAGAGCCTGCGGCCCACGATATAATACGCATGCCTGCCGGGACGCTGCCGCAAGGCGCGCTGACCTGCTCCCAAACGATACTTGCACGGACCCCATAATAATGACGAGTCATAAAGCCCTTGCCGACTGGGTCGCGGAGACGGCACGACATACCCAAGCCAAACGCATCCATTGGTGCGACGGATCCGCCGCCGAATACCGGTCCCTGGTGGACGAGATGCTGCAGAGCGGCATGCTGCTGGAATTCGACCAGACGACCCATCCGCGCTGCTATCTGCACCGCTCCAACCCTTCGGACGTGGCGCGGGTGGAACACCTGACCTTCGTTTGCACCCAAAACGAGCAGGATGCGGGCCCCAACAACCACTGGATGGCTCCGGCCGAAGCCCACGCCAAGGTGGACGCCCTGTTCAAGGGCTGCATGCGGGACCGGACGATGTACGTGATCCCCTATTGCATGGGCCCGGTGGACTCTCCCCTCGCCCGCTGCGGCGTGGAGATCACCGACAGCCCCTACGTGGCGGCCAACATGCACATCATGGCCCGTACGGGCGCGCCCGCCCTGAAACGCATCGAGCGGGAGGGCCGGTTCGTGAGGGGCCTGCACTCGGTGGGCGAACTCGACCCGGACCGGCGCTTCATCATGCATTTCCCCGAGGAACTCAGCATCAAGAGCTTCGGCTCGGGTTACGGCGGCAACGCGCTCCTGGGCAAGAAGTGCCATGCGCTGCGCATCGCCAGCTGGCAGGCACGCAGCGAGGGCTGGCTCGCCGAGCACATGCTAATCGTGGGCATCGAAAACCCGCAAGGCGAGGTGCGCTACGTGGCCGCGGCCTTCCCCTCCTCCTGCGGCAAGACCAACCTCGCCATGCTCATCCCGCCGGCCTCCCACAAGGGCTGGAAGGTGTGGACCGTGGGCGACGACATCTGCTGGATGACCCTCGGCAAGGACGGCCGGCTGTGGGCCATCAACCCGGAGGCGGGTTACTTCGGCGTGGTGCCGGGCACCAACTCCAAGACGAACCACAACGCCTACGAGATGATCAAGCACGACGCCATCTTCACCAACGTGGCGATGACGGCCGACAAGCAGCCCTGGTGGGAAGGCCTGAAGGAAGGCGAGCCCAAGACGGACTGGCAGGGCCGCCCCTACGACGGCAAGAACGGGCCGGCGGCGCATCCCAACTCGCGCTTCACGGTAGCGGCGAAGCAGAACCCGAGCTACTCGCCCCACGCAGAAGATCCTCAGGGCGTGCCCCTCTCCGCCATCATCTTCGGCGGGCGGCGCGCCGACGTGGCGCCACTGGTGTACGAGGCGCGCGA
>DATGHI010000089.1:0-20142 GCA_035308065.1 Gammaproteobacteria bacterium
GGGCATGATGCAGACGGCGGGTTTCCAGCGCTGCGACTATTTCAACCTCACGGGCGGCATCGTCGCCCTGCACCGGGGCCACAAGCTGTGAGCGCGCTGCCGGGCAGCGGGCTCCTGGCGGCGGCGGTGGAGCTCGCCCTCAACTCCGCCATCGAGGGTTCCGGCGCGGCGCGCGCCGACCTCAAGCGCCTCGAAGGCAAGATCGTTCGCCTGGATCTCAAGGGCCTACCCCTCACGCTGCACTTCCTGCCGGAGTCTGACCATCTAACGGTGGCGGCGGACTACCACGGTGACGCGGACATCGCCCTCGGGGTGCCGGCGGCCTCGCTCCTGTCCGCCGCGCTCGCCCGCGACGACACGCCGCCCAAGGGTATGCAGATCAAAGGCGACGCGGAGACTGCCCAGGTGTTTTCGCGGCTCCTGAAACAGGCGCACCTCGATTGGGAGGAGCTGCTGTCGCGTTATCTCGGCGACGTGGCCGCGCACCAGCTGGGCAATGCGCTGCGCGGCCTCAACCGCTGGGGCCGGGACTCCGCGGAACGCCTCGGCCGCGACCTCGCCGACTATCTGCACTACGAGAGCGGCGCCTTGCCGCCGCGCCATGAGGTGGAGCATTTCCTCGACGGCGTCGACCGCCTGCGGGACGATGTGGAGCGGCTGACGGCACGGGTGGACCGGGCCGCACGCCGGGTGCCGCGGCCGTGATCAGCGCGCGCCAAAGCCTGCGCCTCTTGCGCGTGAACGTGGTGCTGGTGCGCCACGGACTGGACGAGATCGTGCTCGCCACACACCTCTTCCGGCCGGTGCGATACCTCGTCTACCTCTCGCCCTTCTACTGGTTCCGCGACAAATCCATAGGCCGCGGCGAACGCATCCGCCGCGCGCTGGAGGATCTGGGCCCCATCTTCGTGAAGTTTGGCCAGGTGCTCTCCACCCGCCGCGACCTGCTGCCTCTCGACATCGCCGACGAGCTCGCCCGGCTGCAGGACCGGGTGCCGCCCTTCCCCGGCGTCGAGGCCCGGGCCATGGTAGAAGCGGCCATGGGACAGCCCGTCACCGCGCTGTTCGCGGAATTCGACGAGCGACCTCTGGCCTCCGCTTCCATCGCCCAGGTGCACGCAGCCAAGCTCAAGGACGGCCGTGAGGTGGTGGTGAAAGTGCTGCGTCCGGGTGTGGAGCGCAACGTGCGCGCGGATCTCGATGTGCTGTACCTCCTCGCGGGTCTCGCGGATCGCTACTGGAAGGACGGCCGGCGCCTGCGCCCGCTGGAGGTGGTGGCGGAATATGAGAAGACGGTGCTGGACGAACTCGACTTGGTGCGCGAGGGCGCCAACGCCGCCCAACTGAAGCGCAACTTCGAGGGCTCGGACCTCTTGTACGTGCCCGAGGTGCACTGGGATCTGACGCGCCGCGACGTGATGGTGATGGAACGCATCCACGGCGTCTCCGTGAGGGACATCGCGACGTTGCGCGCCCGCGGCACGGACATGCAGCGGCTCGCCGAGAACGGCGTGCAGATCTTCTTCACCCAGGTCTTCAAGCACAACTTCTTCCACGCCGACATGCACCCGGGGAACATCTTCGTGGGTGTGGACGATCCGAAGAAGCCGGTCTACATGGCCGTGGACTTCGGCATCATCGGCACCTTGAGCCCACGCGACCAGCATTACCTGGCCGAGAACTTCCTCGCTTTCTTCAAGCGGGACTACCGGCGCGTCGCCGAGCTGCACGTGGAATCCGGCTGGGTACCCGCGGGCACGCGAGTTGACGAGTTCGAGACCGCGATCCGCACGGTCTGCGAGCCCATCTTCAACAAGCCCTTGAAGGACATCTCCTTCGCCCAGGTGCTGCTGCGCCTCTTCCAGACGGCGCGCCGCTTCAACATGGAAGTGCAACCGCAGCTGCTGCTGCTGCAGAAGACCCTATTCAACATCGAGGGCCTGGGGCGCGAACTCTATCCGGAACTCGACTTGTGGCGCACCGCCAAGCCCTTCCTCGAGGAGTGGACGCGGGAACGCGTGAGCCCGCGGGCCACGCTCAAGCGGCTCCTGGCCGGGCTGCCGGTGGTGCGCGAGTTCATCCTGGAAACGCCCGGACGCATCAACGCCATCCTGCGCCGCCTTGCGGAGGACGGTGAGGGGAACCGGGCTGCCGAACAGGAACAGCTCAGGGAAGCCGCCCGTGAACGCCACCGTCACCAATACCAGGCGGTCGCCGGCGGTGCCCTGCTCCTCGGGGGTCTCGTGCTGCTGGGACTCGGCACCACCCCCCTCTGGCTCGCTGCGGCCCCGGCGGTGGCGGGCGCCGTCCTGCTCCTGTGGGGACGACAGAGCGCCTAAAACCCTGGCAATCCACCCGCGTTCGGGGAACAATCTCCCAAAGGCAGCGCACTCCCGCCGGCGCCGCCCCATACGAAAACGGGTTAGGGAGTCCATGCAGGTCCTGCAAACAAGCCGCACGCTCACGCCAGGATGGCGCCGGGCAGCCGCCTGCCTTGGCCTCTTGTGCCTGGCAGCGGGTTCGAACGCCGCATCCTTACCGCCCGGTTCCACGCCCCACTTCCGTCACCTCACCACCGAGGACGGCCTTGGCTCCAGCGACGTCAGCGCCCTCGCCCAGGACGCGGCCGGTTACATGTGGATAGGCACCGACAACGGCTTGCAGCGCTACGACGGCTACCGCTATGTCTCCTACCTGCACGACCCACGCGATCCGGGCTCGCTGGCGGAGAACGTGGTCACCGCCCTCGCTTTCGCGCCGGATGGCGCCTTGTGGATCGCGACCCAGGACGCGGGCCTCGACCGCCTCGTCGCCGGCAGCGACAGCTTCGCGCATTACCTGCACGACCCGGAGAAAGCCGAAAGCCTCGCAAGCGACTCGGTGTACTCGTTGCTCTATGACCGGCGCGGCCGTCTCTGGGTGGGCACCATGCAGGGCCTGGACCGGCTCGACGCGGTGCACGGGGCTTTCCGCCACTACCCGACCGGTTCCAGCCTCCCCAACGGTGAGCGCATCCTCGTCCTGTTCGAGGACGTGGACGGACGCCTGTGGGTGGGCGCTGATCACGGCGCCTACTGGTACGACGAGGCGCACGACACCTTGGTGCATTTCGCGCCCAAGGACGCACCCGCCGCCTTCGCCACCGCGCCCGTCGAGTCCTTCTGCCGCGGTCGCGACGGCCGGCTGTGGATCGGCACCGACCACGGCCTGGCGGTGTTCGGCAAGGACAGCGCCTTACAATCGTTCTACACCGCGCATCCTGGCGACCCCAACGCGCTGCAATCAGACCATGTGCGCGGGATATTGGAGGATCCGGACGGCGACATGTGGCTCGCGACACTGCACGGCGGTTTGAGCCACCTCGATCCCAAGGGCGGACGCTTCATTACCTATCAACACGACCCCGTGGACCCAGGCAGCCTCGACGACGACGACCTGCGCCACCTGTACCGGGATCGCGCCGGCCTCCTGTGGCTCGCCACCTACAACGGCGGCATCAACATCTACAATCCGCGCACCCGATTCTTCGGTTACTACCGCGCGCGGCCTGGCCACAGCGACGGCCTGGCCAGCAACCTGGTGTGGGCCATCTACAAGGATCCAGGTGGCACCCTCTGGGTCGGAAGCCTGAAGGGCCTGACGCGCCTCGACCCGACGCGCACCCGCTACCGGCAGTATGACCTCAAGGACCGGCCTAAGTCGGCGGAAGACGACAAGGTGGTGAACGCGTTGCTCAGCGATCACGCCGGCAACCTCTGGGTCGGCACCGATTACGGCGTGTCGCGGTATCTCCCGGCCACGGACGGTTTTGAATTCCATCGCCTGGTGGGCGAGCACGGTAATCCCTACCAGACGAGCATCACCGTCCTGTTCGAGGACCGGCAGCACCGCCTGTGGGCGGGCATGCAGCAGGGCCTGGCGCAATTCGACGCCACCGGCCGGGTGCTGCGCCGCTTCCTTCCTGACCCGGCCAAGCCGGACAGTCTACCCAACGGGCTCGTCACGGCGCTCTGCCAGACCACGGACGGCACGCTCTGGGCGGGCACCGCCCATGGTCTCGGCCGGTTCAACGATGCGCACGGCGACTTCACGGTCATCACGGAAGGCGAGGACCCGCACTACACCCTCAGCAGCAACAGCATCCTCTCCTGCTACGCGACGCCGGACGGGCGCCTCTGGTTAGGCACCGACAACGGCCTGGATGTGCTCGATCCCAGGAGCGGCGTCGTACACCGTTACGGCGCCACCGACGGGCTGCCCAACAACAACATCTACGCCATCCAGAGCGACGCCCAAGGCTACCTGTGGCTTGCCACCGACAAGGGACTCACCCGTTTCGCGCCGGACCGCGGCGTGCTGCGCAATTACAGCGAGGCGGACGGCCTGCAGAAAGGCAGCTACAACGGCAGCGCGGGTTACACCGCCCCCGACGGCGAACTCTTCTTCGGCGGCGAGAACGGGCTCAACTCCTTCTATCCGGCGAGCCTGCCGTCGGACCCGGCGCCGCCGGAGGTGGCCATCACCAGCTTCACGGTGCTTGGCAAACCCATGCCCCTGCCGGCGACGGCGGCGATGCCCGTGGTGGTGCGTTACCGGCAGAACGTGCTGAGCTTCGAGTTCGCCGCCTTCGACTACGCCGAACCCTCCGCCCACCGTTTCCGCTACCTGCTGGAAGGCTTCGACGACGACTGGCACACCACTACCGGCGAGCGAGGCGTCACCTATACCAACCTGGACCCAGGCGATTACCTGCTGCACCTCAAGGCGTCCCGGGACGGGGTCGCTTGGTCGGACCAGGAGACCACCCTGCTGCTCAAGGTGCTGCCGCCTCCCTGGCGCAGCTGGTGGGCCCAGCTCAGCTACGTGCTCGCGTTCATGCTGCTGGCGGCGGGCTCCTTCTGGCTCTACGGCCGCGGCATCCGCCGGCGCCAGATCTTTGCCGAGGAGCGCACCCGGCGCCGCTGGGCTGAGGCCCTGCATCAGCTCATCCAGTCCGTCACCGCACTGGAAGACGAGAACGCCATCGCCGCCTGCCTCCTGGATAGCATGCAGAACTTCATCGACTACGACCGCGCGCTTTTCTACGTGGAGCGCGAGCAGGGGCTCACGCTCATCGGCTGCCGCGGCGGCGACGCCCTGGAACAGCTCTACCACGAGCGCTGGCCCACGACGCACCCCGAGGTCCTGCAGACGTTGCGGAAGAACCCGCTGCCGCGGATGCTCACGCTCGAGGAAGCGGCAAGCCTGGAGCCGCCGGGTCTCCTGCCGCAGCACTACCTGGCCGTGCCGCTGCCCGCCAGCAACAGCGCGTTCCGCCTCTTGTTCGTGGGCCGCCGCTCCAGGACCATCCTGCCACAGGGACTCGACATCGCCGCCGCCATGGCGAAGCAGGTGAACGTCTCGCTGGACAAGGCACGGCTCATCAAGGACCTGGAGAACCTCGCCACCACCGACGGCCTGACCCGGCTCTACAACCGCCGTACCTTCCTGCAGCGCGCCAGCAGCGAATACGAGCGCAGCCGCCGCTATGATCGGGCCATGTCGGTGCTGATGCTGGACGTGGACCACTTCAAGATGGTGAACGATACCCACGGCCACGACACCGGCGACCGGGTGTTGCGTATCCTGGCGGACACCTTCAAGCGCGCCTTGCGCCAGCAGGACATCACCGGCCGCTACGGCGGCGAGGAGTTCGCGGCCTATCTGCCCGAGACCTCCGTCGACGTCGCCAAGGACGTGGCCGAGCGCCTGCGGATCAGCGTTGAAGCCCTGGCGGTGGCCTCACCCCAGGGAGAGATCAAGGTGACCGTGAGCATCGGCGTCGCCACCCTGAAGCCCAACACCGTGGACCTCAACTCCCTCATCAACGCCTCGGATCTGGCGCTGTATGAGGCGAAGCAAAGAGGAAGGAATCGCGTAGTCATCAGTTCTTGATTTCCGTCTCGACCGCAGGCACCAGCGTCGCCGCATCCGGCAGCGGATGCTTCTCCTGCAACTCCACGATCCTGGACGGCGCCACCAGCATCACGTTCTCCGCCGCGAGCTTGGGCAGTTCGTCCTGCAGCACCTTGAGCGTTGCGCTGCGGGGGTGGCCGATGGCGAGCGCGAAGCCGTGTTTGCGTGCCAGCTTCAGCAGCCGCTGCCACTGGTAACGGACCGCGTCCTCGGTGTTCACGTCGTCCAGGAACACGTTGCGGCGCGCCGCGGGCACGTGCTGCTCCCGGGCAATCTGGTAGGCGACGCTGTCCACGGAAGTGTAGCTGTCCAGGTAGTAATAGGCGCCGGCGGCGTGCACCGCCTGCAGGATCCAGGCCATGTCCCCCGGGTGCTGGGTGATGAGGCTGCCTTCATGGTTGTTGACGCCCGCGAGGTGCGGGAGGGAGGCGAGATCGTCCTGCACGGTCGCCTTGATCTGGGTCTCGTCCATGTCGAGCGTGACGCCGCCGGGGCCGAGCGGGATGTCCTCCATGGATTGGAGCGGCAGGTGCAGCAGCACTTCCTTGCCGGCGGCATGGGCAAGATCCGCGATCTCCGCCCCGTGGGCAGTGTGGGGCAGGATGGAGCAGGCCACGGGACCCGGCAGCCCTGCGGTATTCCTGCCGTCCTCGAGGGAGTTGCCGAGGTCGTCGATGACTACCGCCACCAGCACCGGCTGCGGCACGGCTACGTCATCCGCCGTCACTCCGGCGGCGGCAAGACCCGCCAGGAAGAGCAGGGGCTGAGCGGCTTTCATCCGCCCTTGCGCGTGTCGAGCACGCTCAGGCCCTTCAGCATGTTGAGCGCTTGGTAGAGCTGGAAATCCTTGGCCGCTAAGTCGTCCTCCGCCTTGATGGCGGCGTCGCCGGTGGCGGGCGTGGGCGTCGCGTTAGCGAGGTGGCCCCGCAGGTTCGCCTCCTTGAGCTCGGTGCCGCCCTGTTCCTGGTCGGCGGCAGCGAGTTCCAACGGGTCCACCACAACGTCGGGGGTGATGCCCTCCGCCTGGATGGAGCGGCCCGAGGGCGTGTAGTAGAGCGCGGTGGTGAGCTTGATGGCGTCACCCTGGGGCAGCGGGATCACGGTCTGCACCGAACCCTTACCGAAGGTCTGGTTGCCCATGATGAGCGCGCGATGGTTGTCCTGCAGCGCGCCCGCCACAATCTCCGCAGCCGAGGCGGTGCCCTCGTTCACCAGCACCACCAGCGGCGCACCGTCCAGGAGGTCGCCGGGCGTGGCGCTACGCTGGATGTCCGCGTCCGGCGCACGGCCACGGGCGCTGACGATGAGGCCGCGGTCCAGGAAAGCGTCGGACACCGCCACCGCCGCGTCCAGCAATCCGCCGGGGTTGTTGCGGATGTCGAGCACCAGCCCCAGGAGCGGACCGCCGTTCTGCTTGATGAGTGCACGCACGCCGCTTACCACACCCGGCCCCGTGTCGTCGCCGAAATCGCTGACACGGAGGTAGCCGTAGCCTTTCTGCAGCAGCAGCGCATGGGTCGAGGGCACGTGCACCTCCTCGCGTGTGATCTTCACGGTGTAGGTCTTGTCCGAGTCCTCCGGCAGCAGCGTGAGCGTGACGTGGGAGCCCGGCTTGCCGCGCAGCAGTTCGCTCACCTGGTCCAGGGACAGGCCGTCGGTGGAAGTGTTGTCCACCTCGATGATGGCGTCGCCCGCCTGCACGCCGGCGCGAGCCGCCGGTGAACCGTCGATGGGCGAGACCACCACCACGTTGCCCTCGTCGTCCACGCCGATGTCGATGCCGATACCGTTGTACTCGCCGCTCGTCAGGTCCTGCATGTCGCTGAACTCGGACTTGTCCAGGAAATCCGAATGCGGGTCCAGGTTGCCGAGCATGCCGCGGATGGCGCCCTTTATGAGGGTTTTGTCGTCCACCGGTTCCACGTACTGCTCCTTGATGAGCTCCATCACATCCGCGAGTTGTCTCACCTCTTCCCAGGGCAGCGGCTTGGCCGCGGAAGTCTTCGGTGGCGGGGCATCGGCGGCGAGTGCGGCGCCGCAGAGCAGCGCGGTGAAGAGCAAAACGGCGAGGCGGCGGGAACGGGGAATCATGGGGCGGATCCTGGGCGGGCATAGTGCCCGCAGTTGAGTAGGAGACTGGTGAAAATAGTATACCGGCGGCGATCTCAGCCCCCGGGCAGGCGGCCGCGACACCAGCGCCGCGGATCCAGGGTCTCGGTGTTGTGTCGCAGTTCGAAGTACAGCGCAGGCTGGTCCTGGCCGCCGCTGTCGCCGAGTTCGGCGATGGTGTCGCCGGCCTGTACCCAGTCGCCCACCTGATGCGTGACGCTCTGGTTGTGGGCATAGATGCTGAGATAGCCGTTGCCGTGGTCGAGGATCACCAAGAGACCGAAGTGCGGCATCCAATCAGCGTACACCACACGCCCCTGCGACACCGCGCGCACCGGCGTCCCGGCCGGCGCGGCGATGAGATCCCCGTCCCAGCGCAGGTGGCCGCCGGCACGGGCTTCGCCGTAATGGTTGAGCATCCTGCCCGCCACCGGCCAGAGCAGGTGCCCGCGCAGGCCGGCGAAGTGCCCGCCCTTCAGGAGTTCCGGCGGCACGTCCACCAGCGCCTGCCGCAGGTTCGCCAGCAGCGACTGCATGGACTGCTGGTCCCGTTGCAGTCGCGCGATCTCCACGTCACGGCTGCGGATACCTGAATTGAGTCTTGTCAGCACCGCGCGCCGTTCCGTTCCCTGTACCTGCAGTTCAGTGAGCATGCGGGCACGGCTGTCGCGCAGGTCTTGGAGCGAGGCGAGTTGCTGTTTGATCTCGGCGTCCACCGCGTTGAGCGCATCCAGGTCACGGCGCACCGCGGAGATCCGCGCAACGCGCGCTTGGTTGAGATAATCGTAGTAGGCGAGCAGACGTCCGACGGTGCCCGGATCCTGGGCATCCAGGAGGAGCTGCAACTGCGAACCTCGGCCCTCCATGAAGGCCGCCTGCATCTGCTGGGCGAGTGCCGCCTTCTGCGCGTCCAGCGCGGCCTGCGCCACCGCCTGCCGCCGTTGCAGGTCCGCGAGGGCGGCCTGGGCTGCGGCTACGCGCCGGTCCGCTTCCTGGAGATCCCGGGCGATACTGGCGATGGCACGTTCGCTCTGGCGCAACTGCAGCTGCACCGCATCGCGCTTCTGCAGGGCCGTTTCCTGGTCCGCCTGCACCTTGTCGAGCTTGCCCTTGAGCTTATCCAGTTGTTGCTGCTTCGCGGCGACGTCGGCGGAACCCGCTGGAAGCACGGCCGGGGCTGCCAAGGCGAGGGCCGCGAGCAGCAAAACAGAGAGGTTGATATGGGCGGTTGACAACAGTGTTCGACTCGAGGGGCTTGGACGCGATTCTACCAAGGCGAGCCCGGGTGGCGGCGGCTGGAACCGCACCGCACGACGCGGATTTGTCCCACGGCTCAAAGGCTTGCGCGTCAACTGCTATACTACGCAGCCTTTTTTGCGGCAGCCCCCATATAGAAGCCATGCAACGCCTCCTCGAATTCATCCAGCATCATCCTTTCCTCAACGGCCTCGCCCTCCTGGTGCTGGCCGCGCTCGCCGTGGACGAGGCATTGCGGCGCCTGCGCAAGTTCCGCGAGATCGGCCCGGCCGAGAGCGTGCTGCTCATCAACAAGGGCGCCGCGGTGCTGGACCTGCGCACCCAGGCCGAATTCAAGTCGGGCCACATCATCAACGCCCGCAACATCCCCATGGCGGAGCTGGACGGCCGCGCCGCGGAACTGGACAAGTTCCGCGAGCAGGCGCTGGTGCTCGCCTGCAAGAGCGGCGCCGAGGCGGCGGCGGCGGCGGCGCGCCTCGCCAAGCAAGGCTTCCGCCAGCTGTTCGTGCTGAAGGGCGGCATCGCCGCCTGGAAGCAGGACCAGTTCCCGCTGGAGCGGGGCTGAGCATGTCTGCGCCCGTCACTATCTATTCCACCCGCTTCTGCGGCTCCTGCGTGCGTGCCAAGGCGCTCCTGGAAGCGAAGCACGTTCCTTACACCGAGGTGCTGGTGGATCTCGACTCGGAGAAGCGCGTGGAAATGGTGCAGAAGAGCGGCCGGCGCACCGTGCCGCAGATCTTCATCGGCGCGCGCCACGTGGGCGGCTTCGACGACCTGTATGCGCTGGAGCGCGCCGGCGGCCTGGAGCCGCTGCTCGCGGGCCGCGCGGACTGAACTACGCATCCCTTTATATCCATACCCTTCCGAGGAAGACCATGGCCGAGAACGAAACCACTCCGGTCGGCAACAAGCAGGTGTTGCTGAGCCGCATCTACGTGAAGGACTGCTCCTTCGAATCGCCGCGGGCGCCGGAGGTGTTCATGAATCCCATGAATCCCGAGGTGAAGGTGAACATGCGCACCGCCAACAAGCGGCTGGACGACGGCCAGATCGAGGTGGTGCTCACGGTGACTGCCGAGGCGATCGCCGAGAACCGCAGCGTGTTCCTGGCTGAAGTACACCAGGCGGGCCTGTTCACCGTCAGTGGCTTCAACGACATGGAGATGGCCGCCATCATGGCAAGCTACTGCCCGAGCATCCTCTTTCCCTATGCGCGCGAGGTCATTTCCGACCTCGTCATGAAGGGCAGTATGCCCGCGCTGCTGCTGCAGCCGGTGAACTTCGACATGATCTTGGCCCAGAGCCTGGCGGAAAGTACCGCCGCGGCGAACGGCTGAGACGCGGGCCCCGCATGGGCGCCAAGGCACTCATCGGCATCCTCGGCGCCGGCTCCTGGGGCACGGCGCTCGCCATCCTGCTCTCACGCAACGGCCAGCCGGTACGCCTCTGGTCCGTGGACCGGAGCGAGCTCGATCCCTTGCCCAAGGACCGGGAGAACAAACGCTTCCTGCCGGGCTGCCCCTTCCCCGAGCCGCTCCGCATCGAGTTTGAACTTACGAAGCTCGCGGCGGACTGCGACGACCTCCTGGTGGTGGTACCGAGCCACGGCTTCCGCGGCACGCTCCAGCAGATTGCCGCCTGCGAACCGAAGAAACTCCGCCTCGCCTGGGCCACCAAGGGCTTCGAGATTGAGAGCGGCAAGCTCTTGCACGAAGTGGCACGGGAGGTGCTGGGCGCAGGCGTGTCCTTCGCCGTGCTGTCCGGCCCCACCTTCGCGAAGGAGGTGGCCCGCGGCATGCCCACCGCTGTGACCATCGCCTCCAATGACCCGCGCTTCGCCGCGGATCTCGCCGCTGCGGTGGCGAGCCCCACGTTCCGTGCCTACACCTCCGACGATCTCACGGGCGTGGAAGTGGGCGGCACGGTCAAGAACATCATCGCCATCGGCACCGGCATCAGCGACGGCCTCGGGTTCGGCGCCAACGCCCGCGCCGCGCTCATCACCCGCGGCCTCGCCGAGATCACGCGCCTTGGCCTCAAGCTCGGCGCCCGGCCGGAGACCTTCCAGGGCTTGGCCGGCCTCGGCGACCTGGTGCTCACCTGCACCGACGACCAGTCCCGCAACCGTCGGATGGGATTGGGCCTGGCATCCGGCAAATCCATCCAGCAAGTGGCGAAGGACATCGGCCAGGTGGTGGAAGGCGTGTACGCCGCTGAAGCGGTACACGTGCTCGCCGAACGACTGAAGGTGGAAATGCCCATCTGCGAGCAGCTCTATAAGATCTTGCACCATGGCCAGGACCCGCGGGCGGCGGTGGAAGCGCTCATGAAACGCGCGCTCAAGAGCGAGAACGCCTGAAGCTTCTCGGTCTTACTCCCGGCTTTTTGGACATATTTTCCCCGCCGGAACCTTACTTTCAGCCGTATCATCTAACCCCCATCTTTTCCCTCCTCTGAACCCGAGGTAGCCCATGTGCGTCTGGTCCGCGAAACTCCCGGTCTTGTTGGCTTCGGCCCTGGCAAGCGGCCTCTCCTTCGGCGCCCTGGCGGCGGATCCGATGCCGGCCATGCAGGGTTTCGGCGGTGACGAAGCCGCCCAGGAATCTGCCCTGGAGCAGAAGTTCGACGCGCAGCTCTCCGCACAGGACCAGAGCGACTGGGACCGGGACATGGCCTCGGACGCGAACCACGTCGGTACGCCCCACGACAAGGCCAACGCCGACGCCATGCTGAAGATGTTCCAGTCCTGGGGCTGGGATACGCACATCGAAACCTTCTATGTGCTCTATCCGACGCCGAAGGAGGAACTCCTGGAGATGACGGCGCCGACCGAGTTCAAGGCGGCGCTGCACGAGCCGCCGGTGGACGGCGACCGCACCTCCGCGCTCACCGACGTGCTACCGCCCTACAACGTCTACGGTGCCGACGGCGATGTGACCGCGCCGCTGGTGTACGTGAACTACGGCATGCCAGACGACTACCGCGAACTGGAACGCCAGGGAGTGGACGTGAAGGGCAAGATCGTCATCGCCCGCTACGGCGCAGGCTGGCGCGGCTTGAAGCCCAAGCTCGCCTATGAGCACGGCGCCCTGGGCTGCATCATCTATTCCGACCCCCGCGACGACGGCTACTGGCAGGGCGACGTGTACCCGAAAGGTGCGTACCGCAGCGAGGACGGCGTACAGCGCGGTTCCGTCGCTGACATGCCCATCTATCCGGGCGACCCGCTCACCCCGGGCAGGGGTTCGCCCTCGTCTCCGGGCCGTTTCAACCTCAAGGACGCGAAGACGCTCATGAAGATCCCGGTGCTGCCCATCTCCTACGCCGATGCGAAGCCGTTCCTCGCGGCCCTAGGCGGCCCGGTCGCATCGGAGAACTGGCGCGGCGCTCTGCCCTTCACCTACCACATCGGTCCAGGACCCACGACGGTGCACCTCAAGGTGCTCTCTAACTGGGAACAGAAGCCCATCTATGACGTGATCGCCATGGTCAAGGGCAGCACCTATCCCGACGAGTGGATCGTGCGTGGCAACCACCACGACGGCTGGGTGTTCGGCGCCGCTGATCCGCTGTCCGGCAACGTAGCGCTCCTGGACGAGGCCAAGGCCATTGGCGAGCTGCTGAAACAGGGCTGGAAACCGAAGCGCACCCTGGTTTACGCGAGCTGGGACGGCGAGGAGCCGGGCCTCCTGGGCTCCACCGAGTGGGCCGAGACCCACATGGATGAACTGCAGAAGAAAGCAGTGCTCTATCTCAACACCGACAACAACAGCCGCGGCTTCCTGTTCATGCTCGGATCCCATTCGCTGCAAACCACGATGAACCAGGTGGCAGACAGGGTCACCGACCCAGAGACCGGCGTGAGCATCGCCGCGCGCCAGCGCGCGGCGCTACGCGTCGCGGGCTTCTCCAAAGAGGCCTCGCCCCAGGACGTGGAACTGGCCGAGCTCGCCGCCAGCGACCAGGAACTGCCGCTCGGTGCTCTCGGCTCCGGTTCGGACTACACCGTGTTCCTGGACCGTTTAGGGATCGCCTCGCTGGACCTGGGATTCAGCGGCGAGGGCGACGGCGGCGACTATCACTCGCTCTACGATTCTTTCGACCACTACAACCGCTTCGGCGACCCGGGCTTCAAGTACGGCGTGGCGCTATCGGAATTCGCGGGCCACACGGTGCTGCGCTTCGCCGACGCCGACGTACTGCCCTACGGTTTCACGGACTTCGCGTCCACCGTGGGACAGTATCTGGACCAGGTGCACAAACTCGCCGAATCCATGCGCGCCCGCGACGAACAGCTGGACAAGCTCCTGGACGCCCGCGCCTTCACCCTGGCGGCGGACCCGACGGTGACCTACGTGCCTCCGGCCGCGGCCCAGTCGGTACCCTTCCTCGACTTCGCGCCGCTGGACAACGCCTTGGTGAAACTCAAGGCCAGCGCCGCCGCCTATGACACGGCGTTCGCCGCGGCGCAAGCAGCGGGCTTCAAGCTGGATCATGCGGAACGCGCATCCCTGGATCGGCAGCTCCAGGGCCTGGAGCAGGACCTGCAGTATTCCGGCGGACTGCCAGGACGGCCCTGGTACAAGCACACCATCTATGCCGCGGGCCTGTACACGGGCTACGGCGCCAAGACCCTGCCGGGGGTGCGCGAGGCCATCGAACAGCAGCAGTGGGATACCGCCACGGAGTACGTGGCCCACACTGCGGATGCCCTCAACAAGTTCAGCACCGAGCTGGACAAGGCCACGGCCCTGCTCAAGCCATAAGCCGATGCAAAAAGGGGGCGGGCGCTCACGCGCTCGCCCCTTTTTCGTTCCTGTGTCGCGTTCGTTATTTCTCGGCGATGGCTTCCACCTGGATGCGCAGCGTAGTCTTCATGCTGAAGCCGTAGGTCTTGCCGGAATCGATGCCGAAATCGTCGCGGTTCAGGGTGCCCAAGGCGTCGGCGCCGCAGACCTCGCGCTTGTAGAGCGGATGGGGCATGCACTTGAAGGAGAGGATCTTGAGGTCCACGGGCTTGGTGACGCCGTGCAGGGTGAGCGTGCCGGTGACGGTAGTGGGCGCGCCGTCTACGAAGCCGCCGAGCGTACCCTGGTAATGGGCCGTCGGGTACTTCGCCGCATCGAAGAGCTGAGGGCCCGCCATGATCTCATCCACCTTATCCTGCCCCACGGTGGCACTCTTCATGTCCACAGTGATGTCTACCGTACCGGTACCGGCCGCCTTGTCGAGGACGATGGTGCCGGTGGTGTGCTTGAACAGGCCGCGCCACACGGAGAGGCCACCAAAGTGGTCCGCCTCGAAGCTCGGGTGGGTATGGTCCGGGTCTATGTCGTAGACCGCGGGCACAGCGTAGACCGCGGTGGAGATGAGGAACAAAAGGATCGGCAATATCCGGATCTTCATGGCTACTTCCCTCTGGGGGTTTGCAATTCCGGCAGCAGTTCCGCCAGCTTGTCCAGTTGCTGGCTCCAGCCCATCTCCATGCCCTGCAAGTACTGGGTCGCGATGGGCGCCATGGCCTTGCCGCGGGTCTGCACCGTGACGCGGGTTTTCTTGCCCTCGTCGGCAAACAACACGGTGGTGAAGCCCTCGATGATGAGCTGATCCTGGGCATCAACGGCGGCGTTGGTAAAGCTCAGGCGCTCAGGCACCACCACTTCCTTGAATACCCCGCGCATGGGGTAATCGTTGCCGTCCGGCCCGCGCATGACGATGCGCAGTTTGCCGCCGGGCCGCGCGTCCACCTCGCAGACGGGATTGGTGAACATCTTCGGCCCCCACCAGCGGGCGATGAGCTCGGGGTCGGTCCAGGCCTTGAACACCAGGGCGCGGGGCGCGTCGTAGACTCGCGTCAGGGTGATCTCGCGTTCCGTGTCGCCGGGAGTGTAGGTTTTGGCTGCAGTGCTCATGGGATTCATCCTTTCCTGGCCTTCGCCAGGTACTCATCCAGTTGCTTGAAGGTACCGCCCCAGCCTTGTTCCATGGACGCGGCGCCGGACACGAAAGTCTTGCGCTCCACGTCGCTGGCGTTGTACGGGGACCAACGCAGCGTCAACAGGGTCTTGTCGCCCTGGGCCTCGAAGGTGGTGGTGGAGAGCGTCTCCCGTGGCCAGTCCGGGTTCCCCGGGTGGCGACCGAGGCCGCCCTTGGCGTCGGAGAACTGGGAGATCAGCACCAGCTTCTCGGGGCGCTTGATCTCCTTGAAGAGCCACTTGCCCCACATGACCTGGCCATTCATGAAGCGCATGCCGTAGTGGAAGAAGCCGCCAGGCCTCAAGTCCAGCTTGCAGTCCACGATGGCGCAGCCCGCGGGGCCGAACCACTCCTTGAGGTGCTTCTCTTGGGTCCAGGCGTCGAACACCAGTTCCCGCGGCGCGTCGAACACGCGGCTGACTGTGAATTCCTCGCCTTGCAAGTTTGCAATCATCGTGTTCACGGGTCTCTCCTCGAAATCCGCTTCTAAATGATTCAATCCAGGGCGCCTTCCGCCAGCGGCTGGGGGGCGGGGCGCAGCAACAGCCAGCCCAGGAGCGCCGCCAGCAGTGCGAAACCGGCGCCGCAGAGGAAGGCGGCCTGATACCCGCCGGCCAACGCCGTGCGATACGCGATGCCTTCCGCCACCAGTTTTCCGGTGCGTGCCGCGGCGACGCTCGCCAGGGCCGCGAGCCCCAGGGAGCCGCCCAACATGAACGCGGTGTTGACGATGCCGGAGGCGAGGCCCGATTCGGTGTGGGACACCTCGCTCATGGTAGCCATGAGCACCGGGTTGAAGGCGATGCCCGCACCCACGCCCAGGAGCAGCATGCCCGGTAGCACGTCGACTACGAAGCCGCCGCCTGCCGGTGCCTGGGAGAAGCACAAGAGCCCTGCGCCGGCGAGTGCAAGGCCCGTGGCCATGGGGCCGCGCAGGCCGAAGCGCATCACCAACTTCGCCGAGATGCCGAGCGAGAACACGGCCATGATGAGGTTCGGCGGCAAGAACGCGAGACCTATCTGCAGCGGCGTATAGCCGAGCACCAACTGTATGTAGAGCGCCGAAAGGAAGAACCAGGCGAACATCGAGGCGGCCCAGAGGATGCCGGCCACACTCGCCACCGAGAGGTTGCGCAGGCGGAACATGGCGAGCGGCACCAGCGGCTTCTTCACGTGGGATTCGGTGAACAGGAACGCGCAGAACACGGCGACCGAAGCGCCCAGCAAGGTGAGGGTCTGGATCGATCCCCAGCCTGCCTGGTTGCCGTTGATGGTGGCGTAGACCGCGAGCAGCAGCGCGAGGGTCACGGTGATCGCTCCGCCTGCATCCAGGTGCTGGCGGCCTTCCGCCTCGCCCGCGTGGGCCGGCAGCAGCTTCCAGCACAGGGCGAACACCGCGGCCCCCACCGGCACGTTCACCAGGAAGATCCAGTGCCAGTTGAATGCGCCGGTGAGCACGCCACCCAGGAGCGCACCGATGCAACCGCCGCCGGAACAGACGAAGCCGTACACGCCCATGGCCTTGGTGCGGTCCTCGTTCGCGGTGAACAGGTTCATGATGAGCGACAAGGACACGGCATCTACGACGGCGCCGCCCAGACCCTGGACGCCGCGCGCCAGCACCAGGAAGGCGCGAGACCCCGCGACACCGCAGGCGAAGGAAGCGAGCGTGAACAGCGCGAGTCCCATGAGGAACACCCGCCGGTGGCCGTAGAGATCGCCGAGCCGCCCACCCAGCAGCAGGAAGCCGCCGAAGATCAGCATGTAGGCGTTCACCACCCAGGCGAGCGAGGTCTCATCGAACCCGAGGTCTGTCTTGATGGAGGGCAGGGCCACGTTCACGATGGTGATGTCCAGCACGATCATGAGCGCGCCCATGCAGAGCAGGCCCATGGCCAGCCAGCGGTTGCTGTAATGCTTCACGATGCTCATCACTTCGTCTCCGCACGGTAGGTGAGCATGACTACGTTCTTGTCGAAGATATTGCTGGATACCAGCTTCAGCGGTACGCGCTGTTTCATGCCGCGGAACATGGGGATACCCTGCCCCAGGATGGTGGGGTTCATGATCATGCGGTATTCATCGATCAGACCTGCCTCGGCAAGCGTGGACACCAGGCCGCCGCTGCCGAAGATGGCCATATCGCCGCCTGGCTGCTCCTTGAGCGTCTGCACGGCAGACACGGGGTCCGCGGTGACGCTGGCATTGTCCCAGCGCCCCCAGCCCGCCTTCTTCAGGGTGCGGGACGCCACCAGCTTGGGCAACTCGTTCATCCCGTTGGTGACGACGGGATCGTTGTCTTTCGTCGCCTCGGGATTGGTCCAATAGCCCGCCATCATCTCGTAGGTGACCCGGCCGAACAGCAGCATGCCGAGCGTCGGCATCATCCGGTTCACATGGGCGAAGAAATCCGGCCCCACCGCGAACCAGCTCAAATCGCCGTCCGGCCCGGCCAGGTAGCCGTCCAGGGAGACCAGATTGGAGACGAAAACCTTACGCATGGCTATCTCCTCACGTTCGGGGTGGGCAGGTCCCGCACCGGTTCGCCCTTAAGCGAATCGGCGATGCGCTCCATGAGGCCGCGGGTGCCGCGCTCGCGGGAGCCGTTGTCGTCGTAGCCGTCCAGGAACGCGCCCTGTTCGGTGATGGTGAGCTTGGAGCCGTCGCCATCCGCGGCGAACCAGAGGGTGGCGAGGGAGACGGAGATATGTCTGCCGTCCAGGTGCATGTCATAGGCGTAGACGATGCGTTGTTCCGGCACGATGTCGTGGTACATGGCGTCGAAGGTCGAGACCATGCCGCTCTTCCACTTGCCGCTGAGGTGCTCACGCCCACCCACGCGGAAGTCGAACTCCCGGGACTGCAGATCCCATTCGGCGCCGCCGCCGAACCAGCGTCTCTTGGCCGCCTCGTCGGAGAAGGCCTTATACAGCAGCGCCACCGGCGCATCGTAGTGCCGCTCGAGCGTGAAGCTCGCGTGCTGGGTCTTGGTCTCGGGGGTCTTCATGGCCCTCTCCGTTCAGGCGATGGTCGGCAGGAATGCATCCAGGCGCTCGAAGCACTCGCTCCAGCCGCCGGCATGGCCATCGCGGGAACCGGTATTCTCGAACGGTGCCTGGTGGAAGGTGAGACGGGTCTTGCCGCCCAAGTCGTCGAAGCGGACCGTCACCACGGTCTCGTGACCAGGCGTGCCATCCGGGTTGTCCCAGGCGTGGGTGAAGACCAGGAGGCGGTCCTTCACGATCTCGCGGTAGACGCCGCCCAGCCAAAGTTCGGTGCCGTCGGGCTTCTTCATGCAGGAGCGCCAGGCGCCGCCGGGGCGGAGCTCGCCCTCGGAATGGGGGACGGTGAACCCATGGGGAGCCGACCAGCGCTGCATGTGCTTGGGGTCGGCCCAGCACTGGAACACCAGCGAGGGCGGTGCATCGAAGACGCGCACCAGGGTGAGGTCGAGCGCCCCCGCCAGGGCGGCGGACTTGTTACTTCTTGCGGCCATGTTTCTTCTCCTGCGCGGACTTGTCCTGCGCCTGCAGCTCCTTCAGGTATTCGTCCAGCCGGTCCAGGCGCTCCTCCCAGTGGCGGCGGTATTGCTCCACCCAGTTGGACACGTCCTTGAGCGGCGCCGCCTTGAGGCGGCAGGGGCGCCACTGCGCGTGGCGGCCGCGGCTGATGAGCCCCGCTTTCTCCAGGACCTTCAGGTGCTTGGTGACGGCGGGCTTGCTGATCTCGAAGGGGGCCGCGAGTTCGGTGACGGAGGTCTCGCCCGTAGCGAGGCGCGCCAGGATGGCCCGGCGGGTCGGGTCCGCCAGGGCCGAGAACGTGGCGCTCAGCTGGTCGGAGGACATCTTATGTCACCATTTGGTTAATTAACTTGAAGGTAAAATACATAGACAAGGGTTTCCTGTCAAGCGGGTAATTACTGGGAAAAGGCCTGGGTCTAGGCTCTGGCCCTAATGACCCCCCTGGAAGCCGTTCTGGCGCCAAGCCTCGTAGACCAGCACAGCCACGGCATTGGACAGGTTGATGCTGCGGTTGTCCGGCTGCATGGGCAGGCGCAAAACCCGATCCGGCGGCAAAGCATCCAGCATGGCCTGGGGCAGGCCGCGGGTCTCGGGTCCGAACAGGAACGCGTCGTCAGCGCGGTACTGCATTTCCGTATAGCGGCGCGCGCCGCGGGTGGAGACCGCGAACAGCCGCGCGGGTTTCACCGCCTTGATGAACGCATCGAAATCCGCGTGCTCCTGCACCACCGCCATCTCGTGGTAATCGAGACCGGCGCGCTTCACACGCGCCTCGCTCAACTCGAAACCGAGGGGATGGATGAGGTGCAGCGTCGCGCCCGCGTTGGAGCACAGGCGTATGATATTGCCCGTGTTCGAGGGGATCTCTGGCTGGAACAACACGACATGGAACATGGCTGACCGCTTCACTCCCCTGTCCGATTCCCTGAAGCTCGCGTTCTGCGGCATGAAGTTCGATTCGCCGCTGGTGCTGCTCTCGGGCTGCGTGGGGTTCGGCGAAGAATATACGCGGGTCGCGGGCTTTTCCAACCGCGACGCCGGCGCCGTGTGCCTCAAGGGCACCACCTTGAAGCCCCGCCTCGGCAACCCGGCGCACCGGGTCTACGAGACCCCGGCAGGCATGCTCAACGCCATCGGTCTGCAGAACCCGGGTGCGGAGCACGTGGTCAGGAAGATCCTGCCCACGCTGGATTTCTCCGAAACGCGCTTCATCGCCAACGTCTCCGGGTCCACTATCGAAGAGTACGCCGAGGTCACCCGGCAGTTCGACGACTCCCCCATCGACGCTATGGAGATCAACATCTCCTGCCCCAACGTCAAGGAA
>DATGHI010000090.1:0-3450 GCA_035308065.1 Gammaproteobacteria bacterium
TGAGGGTCGGCTCCTCCTTCATGATGGTGGACTCTCCGGGCTCGCCTTCGCTCAGGGCGATGCCCTCCAGCGAGGGCTCCTCCGAGATCTCGATGTTCTCCGGTACCGGCATCTCGCTGCCGCTGGCGGTGCCGGTGCCCTCACCCACCAGGGAGGGTTCGTCCTCCTCCGGATAGTCCTGGCTCACGGGGAAGCCCAGCGCCGCCACACAGGCCTCGGCGTTGTCGAGCATCGAGACCGGATTGCCGCGGCCCTGCTGCACCGTCTCCAGGTAGAACTCCATGCTGACGATGGCGTCGGCCATGCGGTCCAGCTCGTTCTGGGGCGGCGCGCCCCTGGCGGTCAGCAGCTTCTTCAGGATGTACTGGCGCAGGCTCGCGAGCAGCGTCACCACCCGCGGCATGTCCAGGAAGCGGAAGCTCGCTTGGATCTCGCGGATGTGGTGCGGCAGGGGCTTGAGCACGTCGCGGTGCGCCGGGTCGTTGACGTATTCGACGATGGCTTCCTTGACCCGCGCCATGTTGATGATGGATTCGCGGATGACCGCGGACTGCACCTCACGCATGTCGGCCTGGGAGGCGCTCTCGCGCACGCTGCTCTTGCCGCCGCCCTCCGGCGCCACCAATTCGGTCACGGCCTCGTCGAGGCCGGTCTCCACCTTGACGATGCCACTCGCGATGTCCATGAGCGCGGCTTCGTCAGGCGCCTGCTTGGCGGCCAGGATCTTCTGCAGGTTCTTGCGCTGGCTCTCCAGCTCCTCGTTGAGCGCCGGCAGGCCGAGCACCGTGAGGGTGTCGCCCACCTTCTTGATGAGTTCGTCCAGGGGGGCGAGTTCGGCGGTATCCGACTTGCCCATGCGCACGAAGATGTCGAGGGTGTCCTTGATGCGGCCGATGTCCTCGTGGATGGCGCCGGACACGGTGCGCATGAGGTTGACGTTCGGTCCCGAGAGGCTCTCGCGGGCCTCCGCCACCTCGCTGGCCTGAAGCAGGAGTTCGCCGAGCTTGAAGGATTCCTTGATGGCGGCGACGCGTTTGCCCGCCGTCGTGGCGCGGCCGATGTAATACAGGAGGTTGTTGACGAGATCCTGGGCCGGGTCATCGGCCACCTGGCCCTCGCCCTGCTCCATGAGCTTCTTTATCTGCCGGTCCACCTGGCCGAGCAGCTGCTTCAGGCTGACGTCCGCCTGGATGCCGCCCTCGCGCAGGCCCTCGATGATGCCGCCGACGATCCACCAGAGCTCGAACACGCCCGGGGTGGTGGCGCCCTGCTCCAGTTTCTCGGCGGATTCCGCCAGCACGGCGAGATGCTTGGCTGCGTCGTCGCCCTTGTACCAGCCGAGCAGCGCCGCCTGGAACCTGGGGCGGACCTTGCCGGCCAGGCTCTTGATGTCCACCGCCTTCGCCGGCTGTACCTGCGCCGCCATGCTGGCGGTGCTACGGCCCGCGAGGTTGTAGGCGAACAGCGCGCTCTCCGAGAGCAGCGGCTGGCCGCGCACGGTGCGCAGGTCGTTCAACAGCGAGAGCAGCGCTAGCGGCATGTCGCGCCGCCCGCCGATGACCCGCTCCAGGTAATCCGGCAGCTGCAGCATGGCGCGCATCAGCACTTCGAAGGCGGCGTCGTTGCGTTGCACCTCGCCGCTGTCGAAGCCGCGCACCACGGCCTCCATCTCCTCGGCCAGCATCGCCGCGCCGTAGACCTCGACGATGCGCAAGGTGCCCTGCACCTGGTGCAGGAGCTCCAGGCACTGGCTCAGGGCCTGCTTGTCCTCGGCCCGCTCGACATAGGTCTCAAGCGCCTGGCGCGCGCGCACCAGCGTGTGATCAAGCTCGTTCTTGATCCACAGCAGGGAGTCGGATGCGACCTGGCTCATGCTGGCGTCACGTCTCCAATGTCATCCTGGCTCAAGCCGCCTGATCCGGGCGCATCACCAGGGTCTCCTGGCTGCGGCCGCTGGGCAGCTTGAAGCCGGCGACCGATTTGCGCATCTCGGTGGCGAGCGCCGCGAGTTTGCCTACGCTCACGGCCGTGGCGTTGGTGCCTTCGGTCGTCTGCGCGGTGATCTCGCGAATCACGTTCATGGTGCGGGACACCTCGCCGGCCGTGTGCGCCTGCTGGCGCGCCGCGTTGGAGATGCTCTGCACCAGCGTGGCGATGTGGTTTGCCACCTTCTCGATCTCGTCTAGTGCCGAACCGGCGTTCTCGGCGAGCTGCGCTCCGCCCACCACGCCCGCGGTCGACTGTTCCATGGAGATGACCGCCTCGTTCGTATCCGTTTGAATGGTCTTCACCAGCGCTTCGATCTGGCGCGTGGCGTTGGCGGAACGTTCAGCAAGGCGTTGCACTTCGTCGGCCACCACCGCGAAACCGCGGCCTGCTTCGCCGGCCATGGACGCCTGAATAGCGGCGTTCAAGGCCAAGATGTTCGTCTGTTCCGCGATGTCGTTGATCAGTTCCACGATGTCGCCGATTTCCTGCGAGGATTCGCCGAGTCGTTTGATGCGCTTCGAGGTCTCCTGAATCGTCTCGCGGATGGAGTTCATGCCGTCGATCGTGCGCCGCACCGCCTGGCCGCCCTTGTGTGCGATTTCCACCGATTGCGCGGCCACCTTCGCCGAGCGTTCGGCGTTGGCGGACACCTGTTCAATGGACTTCGCCATCTCGGTGATGGACAGGGACGCGGTGTTGATCTGCTTGGACTGGTTCACGGAGGCTTCCGCCAGGTGAGTCGTGGTCGCCTGCGTCTGGCGGGCCGCGGCGTCCACTTGCACGGCCGTGTCGTTGATCGTCGCCACCAGGCCGCGCAGGGCCTCGAGGGCGTAGTTGATGGAGTCTGCGATGGCGCCTGTGATGTCCTCAGTCACGGTCACCTGCACGGTCAGGTCGCCGTCGGCCAGTGAACCGAGTTCGTCCAGGAGTCGCAAAATGGCCTGTTGGTTTCGTTCGTTGGTCTCCTGCTGCATCTGGGCCGCGCGCCGGGCGTCGCCGCCGAGCACATAGCGCCACAACACCAAGAGGAGCCAGAGCACGGCCAGGCCGAACATCACGTAGCCGACTGCCGGCCGGAACAGCCGCTCGGCCGCGTTGCGCTCGTAGCTGGTGCTGATGGCCTGGGCGTTGGTCAGGAGCTGGTCGCTCAGGTCATGCATGGTGCCGTTGGCCTTCTGCACGCTGATCAGCAAGCCGATCATGGGCGTCAGCGAGTTCAGGTTGTTGTTGAGCGAGTTGAACTTCGCGTTCACCTGCTGTAGCAGCGGCAGCAGTGCCGAATCGGTGACGGGCGCGAGGCCGAGTTGCGGGTTGCCGTCCAGCATGCCGCGGGTGATGCGCGTGAAGCTCTGGATGCTGTCGGGCAGTTCCTGGGCCACCGCCGACACGTCGCCGTGACCGCCGGTGGTGAGCAGGTTCACGTCGCGCAGGATCACCTGGCCGTAATAGCCCTGCTTGGTG
>DATGHI010000091.1:0-4732 GCA_035308065.1 Gammaproteobacteria bacterium
CAGTACAATTCCGCCCCTTTGCCGGGGCTTTAGAGCCCCTGAATACCAAGGTGAACTGCGAATGCCCAGCGTACGCGTGAAGGAAAACGAGCATTTCGACGCCGCCCTGCGCCGCTTCAAGCGCGCCTGCGAGAAGGCCGGTGTCATGACCGAGCTGCGTCGTCGCGAGTTCTATGAGAAGCCGACCCAGGAGCGCAAGCGCAAGCAGGCCGCGGCCGTGAAGCGCCACATGAAGAAACTGTCGCGCGAGTCCGCCCGCCGCACGCGCCTGTATTGATCCCGGCCTAAAAATCCAAGACCAGGACACGGCGCTTCCGAAAGAAAGCGCCGTTTCTTTTTTCATCGTTCGAGGTGCAGTTATGGCTCTCAAAGACCAGATCACGCAGAACATGAAAGACTCCATGAAATCCGGCGACAAGGCTCGTCTGTCGGTCATCCGCCTGATCCTCGCTGCCGTGAAGCAGCGCGAGGTGGACGAACGCATCAGCCTCGACGATTCCCAGGTGCTCTCGGTGCTGGACAAGATGCTGAAGCAGCGACGCGAGTCCGTGGTCCAGTTCGAGCAAGGCGGGCGCCAGGACCTGGCCGACGCCGAGAAAGCCGAGATCAAGGTGATCCAGGGCTACATGCCGGCCCAACTCTCGGAGGCCGAGCTGGACCAGATGATCGCCGCGGCGGTGGCCGAGAGCGGTGCCGCCACCATCAAGGAGATGGGCAAGGTCATGGGCATCCTGAAGCCCAAGGTCGCCGGCAAAGCCGATATGAGCGCCGTAAGCGCGAAGATCAAAGCAAAATTAGGCGGCTGAACGAGCGCTCCAGCGCCCCTCAGCTATCCTTTAACCCATGCCCCGTATACCCCAGCAATTCATAGAAGAGTTGCTCAGCCGGGCCGACATCGTCGAGCTCATAGACAAACGCGTGCCCTTGAAAAAGCAGGGCCGGGAATTCGCCGCCTGTTGCCCCTTCCACAACGAGAAGAGCCCCTCGTTCTTCGTGAGTCCGGCGAAGCAGTTCTACCACTGCTTCGGCTGCGGCGCCCACGGCACCACCATCTCCTTCCTCATGGAATACGACCACATGACGTTCCCCGAGGCGGTGCGGGAGCTTGCGGACATGACCGGCATGGAAGTGCCGGTGGAACAGGGTGAGGACCCGGCCAGCAGCCTGGCGCCGCTGTACGAGGTCCTGGACAAGGCCGCGAATTATTACCGGGAACAATTGAAACAATCCGCGACGGCCGTCGACTATTTGAAGGGCCGCGGCCTCACGGGCGAGATCGCCAGGGAGTTCGGCTTAGGGTTCGTGCCCGTGGGCTGGGACAACCTGCTGAAGGCGGTGGGCAAGGACGATGCCGCGGTGAAGGCACTCCTGGGCGCCGGAATGCTCATAGAAAAGGAAGGCGAACACCGCTACCACGACCGCTTCCGCGAGCGGGTGATGTTTCCGATCAAGGACAACCGCGGACGCATCATCGGTTTCGGCGGCCGGGTCATGGGCAAGGGCGAACCCAAGTACCTGAACTCGCCGGAGACGGCGTTGTTCCACAAGGGCCGGGAGCTCTACGGCCTCTACGAAGCACGCCAGGCGCTCAGGGACATCCCGCGCCTTCTCGTGGTCGAGGGTTACATGGACGTGGTGGCTCTCTCCCAGTACGGCGTGCGCTACGCGGTCGCGACCCTGGGCACGTCCACCACCGACGAACACTTGAAGAAACTCTTCCGCGTCGCTCCGGAAGTGGTGTTCTGCTTCGACGGGGACCGGGCCGGCCGCGCCGCCGCCTGGCGGGCACTGGAGAATGCGCTGCCGGAAGCCCAGGACGGGAGAACTATCCGCTTCCTGTTCCTGCCGGAAGGCGAGGATCCGGACACGCTGGTGCGAAAGGAAGGGAAAGAAGCCTTCGAGCGGCGCGTGGTCGAAAAGGCCCTGCCTCTTTCCAGTTACTTGCTCGAGTCAGTAGCTCAAAAAATTCCCCCAACGGGACATGAAGGCCGGGCGGGCTACATCAGTGAAGTCTTGAATCATGCTGCCCGGCTTCCCTCAGGAAATTACAAAGACCTGATTCTGGGGGAGTTAACCCGCATAGACCCGATAAACGCTGGGAAGTTGACTATGCTTAACCAGACCCCGGGGGCCCGCGAGGCCGGGACCCCCAAAGCCCCCGGGAGGCTCCAGCTCAACAGCCCGGTGCGCAAAGCAATCGGCTATCTGCTGCACCGGCCGGCTCTAGCCATGAGCATAAATGACCCTGGGTCAGTAAGCGGCGACGCGGGGCTAGATGTGCTGGGAAAGCTGCTGGAATTTGCCCGCAGGAACCCCCATATCAATGGGGCCGCAGCCCTCGAGCACTGGCGCGGCACCGAGACCGGCGCCTTCCTGGACCGGCTCGCCCAGGCTGAGATTGTGACGCCGGACGAGGCCCTGGAATCCGAGTTCCAGGCCCTGATGGCTGACCTGACGGGCCGCCGGCTGGCGGAGCTGCGGCGGGACGAGCTCATCAGCGAGTCCCGGAAAAGGGCCCTGAACAGCGCCGAAAAGGCTGAATTGACCCGGCTGCTGGCGGAACCCGCCCGGAAACAGGGTACGGATAGTGCCAAAAGCAGTTGATTTACCTGGAAAAAACCCAGGTTTCTGATAAACTAGAGCGTTTCACTCCGGCTTTGTCCCCTTGGGGCTCAAGGCCCCAGGCTACCCACGAGACACCATGAACCAGAAGACCGACGACCGCCAGTCGCAACTCAAGATCCTCATTGCCAAGGGCAAGGAGCAGGGCTACCTCACCTATGCTGAGGTGAACGACCACCTGCCCAACGAGATCGTCGATCCGGAGCAGATCGAAGAGATCATCGCCATGATCAACGACATGGGTATCCCGGTGCACGAGGAAGCGCCGGACGCCGAGCAGCTGCTGCTCGCCGAGAATACGGTCAACCCCACCGAAGACGACGAAGAGGCTGCCGAAGAGGCCGCCGCGGCCCTGGCGCTGGACGCCGAGTTCGGCCGCACCACCGACCCGGTGCGCATGTACATGCGCGAGATGGGCACGGTGGAGCTACTGACGCGCGAGGGCGAGATCCGCATCGCCAAGCGCATCGAGGAAGGCCTGAACCAGGTGCTGGGTTCGGTGGCCACCTACCCCGCCACTTCCGCGCTGCTGCTGCATGAGTATGCCGGCATCATCGAAGGTCGCACCAAGCTCTCCGACATCATCGCGGGCTTCATCGATCCCAACGCCGACATCGCCGTCGCCGCGCCGCCGAGCCCCGAAGTCACCGTCGACGGACTGGCCGTGGCCGAGGCGGAAGCCGACGAGGAAGGCGAGGTCGAAGTCCCCGTGGTCAAGGGCAAGGCCGCCAAGGGCGCCAAGGCCAGCGCCGAGGAAGAGGAAGCCGCCGACGGCGAGGAAGAGAACCCGATCGACACCGGCCCAGACCCAGAGGAAGCGGCGCGCCACTTCAAGAACCTGTTCAAGGCCCACGACAAGGCGGTGAAGTCGCTCATCAAGAACGGCTCCCAGCACAAGACCACCATCCGCCTGCGCAAGCAGCTGGCGGAGACGCTCATGCGCCTCAAGCTCACGCCGCGCATGACCGATGCCCTCACCAGCAATCTGCGCAACCTGGTGGAGAACATCCGCGCCCACGAGCGCCAGATCATGTTCCTGTGCGTGCAGAAAGCCGGCATGCCGCGCAAGGACTTCATCAAGAGCTTCCCGGACAATGAGACCAACACCCGCTGGCTGGACCGGCAGATCAAGTCCAAGCGCAAGTGGTCCTCGGCGCTAGGCAAGCAGCGCGAGGAGGTGGTGCGGCTACAGAACCGCCTGCGCGCCATCGAGCAGGAGACCCACCTCTCCATCGGCGAGCTCAAGGAGATCAACCGCCAGATGTCCATCGGCGAAGCCAAGGCGCGCCGCGCCAAGAAGGAGATGGTGGAAGCCAACCTGCGCCTGGTGATCTCCATCGCCAAGAAGTACACCAACCGCGGTCTGCAGTTCCTGGACCTCATCCAGGAGGGCAACATCGGCTTGATGAAGGCGGTGGACAAGTTCGAATACCGCCGCGGCTACAAGTTCTCGACCTACGCCACCTGGTGGATCCGGCAGGCCATCACCCGCTCCATCGCCGACCAGGCGCGCACCATCCGCATACCGGTGCACATGATCGAGACCATCAACAAGCTGAACCGCATCAGCCGCCAGATGCTCCAGGAGATGGGCCGCGAGGCCACTCCGGAAGAGCTGGCGGTGCGCATGGAGATGCCCGAGGACAAGGTCCGCAAGGTGCTCAAGATCGCCAAAGAGCCGATCTCCATGGAGACGCCCATCGGCGACGACGAGGACTCCCACCTGGGGGATTTCATCGAGGACACCTCGGTGACCTCGCCGGTGGAAGCCGCCACGGCCGAGGGCCTGCGCGAGGCCACCCACTCGGTGCTGGCGAGCCTCACGCCGCGCGAAGCCAAGGTGCTGCGCATGCGCTTCGGCATCGACATGAACACCGACCACACCCTGGAAGAGGTGGGCAAGCAGTTCGACGTGACCCGCGAGCGCATCCGCCAGATCGAGGCCAAGGCGTTGCGCAAGCTGCGTCACCCCTCGCGCAGCGAGCAGCTCCGCAGCTTCCTGGACGAGAATTCCTGAAGCCGGAAGGCTATGGGATGGAAAGGCCGCCTCCGGGCGGCCTTTTCGTTTCTACTGTTCAGTGCGGACGGCCGTGGTCCAGGAAGGCTGTGA
>DATGHI010000092.1:0-4445 GCA_035308065.1 Gammaproteobacteria bacterium
GGCCTGTACCGAATGCGCCACTATGAAGCCGGAGTTGTTCACCGCCGTGGCGGTCAAGGCGTTCGCCACATCGGCTGTCATGAGAACGGCACCGCCGTTGGCGGTGATCTCGCCGGTATTGGAGACGCCCGCGAGCCGCGACAGCGTCTTGCCGTCCACCACGTAGCTGATGAGCTGGTTTTTCTGCAGAGTCAGGGTCGCCCCGCTGCCCGCCGCCAGCACCACCCGCCCCAGCTGGGCGTTTATCTGCCCGTCGTTCTCCACGTAGTCCCCCGCCAGCACCACGTAGCCCTTGGCGCCGACGGTGATGCTGCCCTGGTTGACCACGCTGGCATCCGGTGCGCCCGTGCCTTTGTCGAACACGTAGCGCCCCGCCATGAAGGCGCTGTCCTTGATGTCCAGGGTGCTGGCCACGAGGCCGCTCACGTCCAGGCTCGCCCCATGCCCGAACAGGATGCCGTTGGGGTTGATCAGGAACACCTGGCCGTTGGCCTTGAGGTCGCCGAAGATGCTCGAGGGGTTGTTGCCGATGACCCGGTTCAGCACCACGGCGGAGCTGTTCGGCTGGACGAACTGCACGTACTGGCCGTTGCCGATGGAGAACTGCTGCCAGTTGATGACGGCGTTCTGGGAGCCCTGGGTGATCACCAGGCCGTTGGCCGAGGGCGCGCCGATGGCGGCCGAACCCGCCACCACCTGGCCGCCGCTGGGATTGCCAAGCGCCAGCATCGGCGTCAATGCGCCCAAGGCGCCGGCGGCGCCGCGGGTGAGCGTCTCGCGCCGCCAGAAGGACGCGAGCGCCTGCTTCAAGAGCCCCGGAAGGTGAGTATCGCCGTGCGCCATGACATTACCCTCTGATGCCGGTCGACTTTCGCCGGCAACGGTCAATCATCTTCCTCAGAACGACGTGCCTAACGAGAACCAGATATGCCCGCCGCGATCGCTGTCGGTGGGCTTGCGTCCGATGGAATAGGCCCATTGCAGACGTGCGTTGATCTTGTCCGCGGACGGGAGCAGCTGCAGGTCGAGGCCGCCGCTGGAGATGCCCCTCGAGCTGTCGGTGCCGGTGGTGGCGACTGTGCCTGCCTTGTCCCAGACCTTGCCGGTGTCGAGGAACACGCCCCAGACCATGGGCCAATACGGCCCCCAGCTGAACGCGCGTTCGACTTCGGTGGATCCGAAATAACCGCTATCGCCGCGTTGCTCCGCGGACTGGTAGCCGAGCACGCTGCCCGGGCCGCCCAGGTTGAACTTGTCGGCATCGGTGAGTGCGTTGACCGAATACGTCAGGTTCAACTGGCCGATGAAGGTCCAGTTACCCGCGAACGGCAGCTGGTAAGTGTTGTCCCATTCGCCGCGGGCGCGCTCGGCACTGACGTTGTTGAGGCTCTGGCCGTGGACGTAGTGCTTGCCGTTGGTCCAGAACGTGAAGGAGCTGGTGAGGCTGCTCTGGTCCTGGAAGCTGCGCGTGTAGAAGGTGCCGATCTGGAGCAGCATTATGTTGGTGGTGAGCGCGTTGATGCCGCTCGACAGGCTGCGGCTGTTGTCCCAGTTCAGGCCCATGCTCCAGTAGAGATTGCGGTCGGTGCTGCGCAGCTCCGGATACTGCCAGTTGAGTCCCGCGTTCTGGGTGCTGCCGCTGAAAGGCAGTGTGCCTCCGGTGCCGTTGGAGAACAGGCCGTGATACTCGGCGCGGTTGTACGAGCTCGTGAGTGTGCCGCCGTCGGGACCCACAGGCAGCGCGTAGGCGAGCTTGCCGAAGTTGAGGCGGTTGCCGTCGGCGTGGGTGACGCCCGCGGACAGCTGGTCGCCGTTGCCGGTGAAACTGTTGTCATAGACATCGGCGCTGATGCGCCAGCGGCCGATGACGCTGCGGCCGTAATCGTCGATGGATACGTCGCCGTTGTAGTGGCTCTCGTCCACGTTGAACAGCATGTCCGAGCTGCCGAATTCCTGGCCCGGGCTGAGCACGGCCCGCGCGCCCACGCCCGGCAGGTCATTGAGAAGCAGCACGGCGCGTTCCGCCGCCGCATCGGTGTAGATGTCGCCGCTGTGCAGGCCCGAGACGCGCTTCTGGAGCACGACTTCGTGGGTGCGGGTGTTGCCCTGGATGCTGATCTTGCCGACCCGTCCCTCGATCACCTGCAGGCGCACGCTGCCGTCGGTGATCTTCTGGGCCGGGGGCGCCACGTCCGCGAGGCCGTAGCCCTTGGCACGGTAATAACGGGTGAGCACGTCGGCCACGTCGTAGAGCTGCGCGAGCGTCAGGGACTGGCCCACATAGCCCGCGATCTGCGCCTGCAACTCGTCGGTGGGGATGACGGTGTTGCCCTCGATGACGAAGCCCGTCACCTTGAAGCTGGGTCCGCCTGGGCTGACGCCCGAGGGGGTCACCGGCGCCTGGCTGAGAGGCGCGGGAACCTGTTTGGGCTCTGGGGTTTGGGTGGGAAGAGTGGCCTGCACCTGGCCGGGCGTGGGCGCGGCGGGTCCGGTGGTCGTGACCGCCGGCGCCGCCCATACTGGCGTCGAAATGAGACATGCCGCGACGAAGGCGGCGGCGAAACGCGGAGCGCTGCCCTTCACGAACCCCTCCCCGATATCAGCGATAAATGGTGCGAACCCTCCCGGAACCCCTAGATGTGCCGGGTTGCCGCGCCCTTAAGGCCAGCGGCGGCGGGCCTCACGTACTCTATCCGGAAACGTCATCTAGGGGATACGTTTTAACAATATTGACGTCGCCGGCACCGTGACGGGCATCACAGGGACACGCCTGTTTATGTGGGCCCCGGCCCCCGGGTAGAATCCGCACTCCACGCGCGGGGGCGTAGGCCCGGCCTTACAGACGAAAGAGCATATAAAACAATGGCTTCAAGACGAAACGCTTTCTATGCGCAGTCCGGCGGCGTCACCGCCGTCATCAACGCTTCCGCCTGCGGCGTCATCGAGACCGCACGCACGCACAAACGACACATCGGCAAGGTCTACGCGGGCCGCAACGGCATCATCGGCGCCCTCACGGAGGATCTCATCGACACCAGTCGCGAGAGCCCCGCGGACATCCGCGCCCTGCGCCACACCCCCGGTGGCGCCTTCGGCTCCTGCCGTTACAAGCTCAAGGGCCTGGAAGAGAACCGCGCCCAATACGAGCGGCTGATCCAGGTGTTCAAGGCCCACGACATCGGCTACTTCTTCTATAACGGCGGCGGCGACTCCGCCGACACCTGCCTCAAGGTCTCGCAGCTCTCGGAAAAGCTCGGCTATCCCCTGCAGGCCATCCACGTGCCCAAGACCGTGGACAACGACCTGGCGGTGACCGATTGCTGCCCCGGCTTCGGTTCGGTGGCCAAGTACGTGGCCGTGTCCACCAAGGAATGCGCCCTGGACGTGGCCTCCATGGCCAAGACCTCCACCAAGGTGTTCATCCTGGAGGTGATGGGCCGGCACGCGGGCTGGATCGCGGCCGCCGGCGGCCTCGCCGCCGAGAAAGCCGGCGACGCACCCCACATCATCCTGTTCCCGGAGGTGAAGTTCGACGCCCCGGCCTTCCTGGCACGCGTGAAGCGATGCGTGGAAGACTACGGCTACTGCGTGGTAGTGGCCTCGGAGGGCGTGCGCAACCCGGACGGCGGCTTCCTGGCGGAAGCCGGCACCCGCGACGCTTTCGGCCACGCCCAGCTGGGCGGTGTGGCGCCGACCCTCGCCAACCTGGTCAAGTCCGAACTCAAGTACAAGTACCACTGGGCGCTGGCGGACTACCTGCAGCGTTCCGCGCGCCACGTGGCGAGCAAGACCGATGTCGCGCAGGCCTACGCCGTCGGCAAAGCGGCGGTGGAACTGGCCCTGAAGGGCCACAACGCCATCATGCCCACCGTCGTGCGCAAGTCCAACAAGCCGTATAAGTGGGCCGTGGGCATGGCCCAGCTCGCCGACGTGGCCAACCACGAGAAGTTCATGCCGCGGGACTACATCACCGCCGACGGCTTCGGCATCACCCCCGCCTGCCGCCGCTACCTTGCGCCGCTCATCCAGGGAGAGGATTATCCGCCCTACAAAAACGGGGTCCCGGACTACGCCCGGCTGAAGAACCTGGGTGTGCGCCGGAAGCTCAAGGACGAGTTCAAGGTCTGACGGCCCGGCGTTTCCACCGCTTTTCCATCACTTCGAGTTCCAGGGAGATTCCAACGATGTTCCAAGACTACATGTGGTTCGCGCTGGGCTGCGCAGTCCTCGCGATCATCTACGGCGCCGTCTCGGTGCGTTGGATCCTGGCCCAACCGGCCGGGAACGAGCGTATGCAGGAGATCGCCGCCGCCATCCAATTGGGCGCGCGCGCCTACCTCAACCGCCAGTACACCACCATCGCCGTCGTCGGCGCGGTGCTGTTCGTGGTGATCGGCTTCACCCTCAACTGGTACACCGCCGTGGGCTTCGCCATCGGTGCGCTG
>DATGHI010000093.1:0-23080 GCA_035308065.1 Gammaproteobacteria bacterium
TGTCGTTGATGAGCCCGAAGCGCAGCTCGCCTCGGTAGCCGGTGCGCTCGGGTATGCTGGCGAAATACGGCACCAGCGCCGATTTCCAGGAGCGGGGTAGAACCACGGCGCGGGTGTAGCGGCCGTAGAGGGTGTAACCGAGGCGCCGGCGTATGCCGAAGCCGAGCTGGCCGTGCTCCACCGGCAGCATCACCGCCCCGTGCACCTCGGGCATGCGCGCGAGCAGCGGCCGCGACCAGGACGGCGCCAGCACGTCGATCTCGGCATCGGGGAACCGTTTCTTGAGGGTGATGAACAGGCTCTGGGCCATGACCATGTCGCCGACCCAGGCGGGTCCGACGACAAGTATCCGCTCTAAATTAGCAGTCACGCAGCCTCCCAATATTCGGTAGGTGGGAAGCTTGCGAACATGGACAGCCTGCTCCGTTAGTGGGGTACAGCAACGAGTTGCCTCAGCCGCTCAATGACAGTCTGATATTCGTAGGATACTAAGCCAAGCTCAGAGTGATTTTGCGCCCATGATTTTCTCTGCATTGCAGCATCCAACGCCAATTGGGCCTGCCTAGCCGATTCTACCTTATTGCCTCTTGAGGCGAGAATTAGAGCCTTGGCCGCGTGCCACTTAAAAAGCTCCACCGGGAACATGACTTCCCTTCGACGTTGATCCAAGATTTCAAGAGCTCTTTCGAAATGTGATTCGAGCTGACGAACAGCAATCAAATACGGATATTCGATGTATGCATTCGTCAATAAATTCGGAAACTCGGCCTCGCGCCTGAGAGCCGCCTCGTAAGAAACGATTGCTGCTTCAATTCTTTCGAGGGCAAGCATCGCCTCTGCTCGACAAACATGAGCCCCCGCATCCCGGAAATGATCTCCTGTCGAAAAATATCTCTCTATTAGTTCAATCGCGACTTGAGGATGCGTGGGTATAAGAGTACTAGCCTGGATAAACAAATACTCGGATTTTCGTCGTGCTCGTTTCAGTTTCTCTTCGAAACTTGAGGCAATGGTTTCGTTCCATTCTTTGTTACGAAACCAGTCATCCCTAGCCATTCCGTACATCCCAAGTTATTTCTTCGTGCTAACGGTTCAACCATTGCATGTATTTCGCGACGCCTTCTTCCACGGTCATGAACTTATGGTCGCAGCCCGCGGCTCGGAGCGCCGACATGTCGGCTTCCGTGAAGCTTTGGTACCGGCCCTTCAAGTTCTCCGGGAAGGGGATGTACTGGATCTTGCCCTTGCCGTGGTGCTGGATGACCGTCTTGGCCACGTCGTTGAAGGTCTGGCTCTTGCCGGTGCCCAAGTTGAATATCCCCGAGACCTTGGGATGCTCCCAGGCCCACAGGTTCACGGCCGAGACGTCCTCCACATGGATGAAGTCGCGGCGCTGCTCGCCGTCCTTGTAGCCACCGCTCCCCTTGAAGAGCTTGCAGATGCCGCCGTCGAGAATCTGGTTATTGAAATGGAAGGCGGTGCTCGCCATCTTTCCCTTATGCTGCTCGCGGGGGCCGTAGACGTTGAAGTAACGGAAGCCCGTCACCTGGCTCTTGAGTCCAGTCTGGATGCGGCGGCGCACGTACTGGTCGAACAGGAACTTGGAGTAGCCATAGACGTTCAAGGGCGCCTCGTGGCCCCGCTCCTCCTTGAACACCGTGCCGCCGCCGTAGACCGCGGCGGACGAGGCATAGATGAAGGGGATATTCCGGCTCTGACAATACTCCAAAAGCGCTTTCGAATAGTCGAAGTTCACGGACATCATGTAACGCCCGTCCCACTCGGTGGTGTCGGAGCAGGCACCGTTGTGGAACACCGCCTCCACGGGGCCGAAGCTGTGGTTGGCTTGAAGCTGCTGCAGGAAGGCGTCCTTGTCGCGGTAGTCCGCGATCTCAGCCTCCACGAGGTTCTTGAACTTGGTGCCATCCTTCAGGTCGTCGACGACGATGATGTCCTTGTGGCCGCGCGCGTTCAGCGCCAGCACCAGGTTGCTGCCCACGAAGCCGGCGCCGCCGGTGACGATGATCATGAGTTGTCTCTTTTCGAGTAGATGACCATGTATTTATAGAATACGCCATTAGCCTCTGAAACCGAGATCAAGAGGCCCCGCCAGCCGTCCAACACCCCGAGGCGCAACAGATAGCTGCGGATGAAGGCCCAGAACGTCTTGAGCAGGATCACGACCGGGTGATAGGTGCGCTCCGATTCTCCGGCCTTCAGCATGGTATAGCGGTGCATCTTCACCAGGAAGTCGCCAGCGTCGCGCATGGCGGTGTGCTTCAGGGTGCCCCCGAGCTGCGCCGCGCTCTCCCCCGTCTTGAGTTCCACCTTCTCGTGCACCGCCACGTCGGTGAACCGGTGGGTGCCGCGGTGGTAAAGCCGGGTCAGCCACTGGCTGCCCCAGCCTGCGTGTTTCACGCGCTTGCCGAGCAGCCAGTTCTGCCGCTCTACGGCATAGGTGATCTTCGGGTCGTCCAGGGCGAGGGCGTCCAGCCCCGCCAGCAACGCCGCGTCCGGCACCTCGTCCGCGTCGATGGAGAACACCCAGTCGTACTTCGCGAGACTCGCGGCCTTATTGCGCGTGGGGCCGAAGCCTGAGAACTCGCCCTTGTGGATCTTCACGTTGGGATAGCGCGCGGCGATCTTCAGGGTCCGGTCCTGGGAACCGTTGTCGAAGAACACCACCTCGCCGAAGCTCTTGAGGCTGTCGAGCGTGGCCGCGAGCGAAGCCTCCGCGTCGCGGACCATCAGGACTGCTGAGATGCGGGACAACGAACCCATCATGACTCCCGCAGAGAAAAAAGAAGATCAGCCGACGAGCTTGTAGTCAGCCCCGCAATAGGGGCACTTGGCCTCGCCGGTCTCTTCAATCGGGAGGAACACCCGCGGATGGGAGTTCCACTGGCTCATGCCATCCATGGGGCAGTGCAACGGCAGGTCCTTGCGGGTCACCTGGTAGCTCTTCTTGGCGTTGGGGGTGAGCAGGCCTTCCTGTTTCTGGGCGGCGGGCACGGCGGACCTCGGCGACTCTATATAGAAGAGGCGGGGATTATAGCAAGGGCGAGCGGCATCGCCGCGAGCGACTGTACAGGGACGTACAGGCTGGACTTCCCGCGCAGCAGGAAGCATAGCGGGAAGGCGGCGTAAGCTGCGAGCGCCCGTACAGGGATGTACGGGCGGTGCTATCCGCGGTGCAGGGTTCGCGGCAAAGCCGCGAACGGGCTGACCGAAGGTCTGCCCCGGACTTCCCCACATAGTGGGGAAGCATAGCGGGGAGCCCGCTCAACTAGCGGCGGGCCCTAAGGTCTCCTGCCAAAGCTCAATGATCTGTTGCCGCGCCGGCTCCACCTCGAACGGCGGGACACGCGCCGGCCTCCCTTCCAGGGTCAGGCGATGCAGGCGACGGCGGAAATCGCGATAGGTGTCGGCCACCAGCGCCTCGGTCGCCGCCGGGATCACGCCCGTCGAGACCAGGCCCTCCAAGTTGCGGATGTTGTCGGTCCAGTCCAGCAAGGCCGGGTGCTCCGCGGCGTTCGCCAGCACCCAGTACTGCACCAGGAATTCCATGTCCGTGAGGCCGCCGGGGTCCAGCTTGAGGTCGAAATCCGTCCCCACGTGCTTGTGCTCCTCGCGCATGCGCGCACGCATGGAGGCGATGTCCTGCCGGAGCTTGACGGCGTCCCGGGGCCGGCCCAGCACCGCGCGCCGCACGCCGTTGAAGGCCTCCGCCACCGACGCGTCGCCCGCGACAGGCCGCGCGCGCAGCAGCGCTTGGTGCTCCCAGGTCCAGGCGTTCTGTTCCTGGTACTGGGCGAAACCGTCGATGGAGCTGACGATCAGACCCGCCGCACCGCTGGGACGCAGGCGCGTATCCACCTGGTAGAGCACGCCGGAGGTGGTGGGGATGGAGAGGATGTTGATGACCCGCTGGGCGAGGCGCGTAAAGAACTCCACGTTGTCCAGCACCTTGGGGCCGTTGGTCTGCTGTTCGGCGCTGCGGCTGTCGTGCAGGAACACCAGATCCAAATCGGAACCGTAACCCAATTCCCAGCCGCCGAGCTTGCCGTAGGCCGCCACGCCGAAGCGCGCGTCCCGGAGGCGGCCGTGCTCGATGCACTGGGGCCGGCCGTGGCGCTTGATGAGCTGCCTGGAGGCGATCTCCAGCGCCTTGCGGATCACCTGTTCCGCGGTCCAGGTGAGGAAGTCGCTCACCTTCATGAGCGGCGCGTTGCCGGCGAGATCGGCCGCTGCCGCGTGCACCACCGCCGCCTGCTGGAACTGTCGCAGCGCGTCCATCTGCATCTCCAGGTCCTCGGGCGCGATGCCGGAGAGCATGCTCTCCAGTTCCGCATGCAACGAGTCCTGGGAGGGAAACTCCTTGAAGATGCGCGGGTCGATGAGCTCGTCCAAGAGGATCGGCGAGCGCACCACCATGTCCACCAGCCAGACGCTCTCGCCAGCCATGCGCGCGAGCTGCGTGAGGGCCGTGGGATTCTCCGTGAGAAGCGCGAGGTAGGCGGAGCGTTTGGCGATGGCCTCGACCACCCGCGCCAGGCGCTTCAGGGTCTCGTCGGGATTCTTCTGCCTCGCCGCGACCTCGAGCATACGCGGCACCAGCGCCTGCATCAGGCGCCGCGAGCGCTCCCCCTGCTCGCGGAGCACCGCGCCTTCGCTCAGGGAACGCAGCACCCGTGCCGCGTCCTTGGGGTCGGCATAGCCCAGAGACTTGAGCCGTACCTCCGCCTCCTCGTCTCCCAACGGAGTCAGAGTCTCGCCTGCTTCCTGCACCGCCTTCGGCGCCACCACTACCGACTGGAACACCCGGTGCACCGCATCGCGTTGCTGGTCCAGCGCCGTCTTGAACGCAGCCCAATCGCCGTAGCCCATGACGTAGGCGAGGCGTGCGCGTCCCGCGTCGTCTCCCGGCAGGGCGTGGACCTGCTCGTCCCCCTGTTCCTGCAGGCGGTTCTCCACCTGCCGCAGGAAAGTGTAGGCGGAGAGCAGCGCGTCAACATCATTGGGGTCGAGATAGTTCTTGGCACCGAGATGCTTCAGCACCGGCACGATACCCCGTTCCCGCAACGGCGGCTCGCGGCCGCCGCGGATCAGCTGGAACACCTGGCCGATGAACTCGATCTCGCGGATGCCGCCGGGTCCGAGCTTGATGTTGTCGGAAAGACCGCGCCGCTCCACTTCCTGGCTGAGCATGGCCTTCATGTCCCTCAAGGACTCGAAGGCCCCGTAGTCGAGGTAGCGCCGGTAGACGAAGGGCCGCAGTGTCTGCAGCAGCCGGTCCCCGGCCTTGAGATCGCCGGCCACGGGCCGTGCCTTGATGAACGCGTAGCGCTCCCATTCACGGCCGTGGTTCTGGTAATAGGTCTCCATGGCGTCGAAGCTCAAGGCCAGCGGCCCCGCCTCGCCGAAGGGCCGCAGGCGCAGGTCCACCCGGAACACGAAGCCGTCGGCGGTGGCCTCGTCCAAGGCGCGCACCAACTTCTGGCCAAGGCGCAGGAAATATTCCTCGTTGTCCAGCGGCCGCTCGCCGTCGCTGCTGCCGCCCTCCGGATAGGCGAAGATGAGGTCCACGTCCGAGGAGAAATTGAGTTCTTTGGCGCCGAGCTTCCCCAGTCCCAGCACCACCAGGGATTGGGGTTGGCCCTTCAGGCTCTTCGCCGTGCCGTGGCGCTCCGCATGCCAGCGGGCGAGATGGCCCAGCGCCCCCTGGATGCAGGCATCGGCCAGGTCCGAGAGATCCCGCAGGGTCTCGTCCAGGCTCGCGAGGCCAGCGAGATCACGCCAGGCGATGCGCACCATCTCACGGCGGCGCAGCCGGCGCAGGCGCGTCATGAGCAGCTTCTCGTCCGGGACTTCCTTCAGTTCCGCCTTCACCCTCGCCGCGGGCGAGTCCGCCGAGGCCAGCAGGCCGGACGAGTTCAGGTCATCCAGGAAAGCGGGATTGCGCGCGCAGGCGTCCGCCACGAAGCGGCTGCAGGCCCAGACCTTCGAGAGGGTCTGGGCCACGGCGGCGGGCGGATGTTCCGGCGAACCGCCGTTCTCACGATAATGCGATTCCGCTGCTTCCAGAGCGGGCAGGAGTGCGGCGGGGATGGTCGCAGCGCGGCTCATGTCTCGAGGGATTGGCCCGAAGCTGGGGGGCCTGTACCCTAACATAACGGCCGCCCGGTGCTCCCAGGTATCATGCGGCGGCAACGTCCCATGGAACCGAGGACTCCTGGATGCCACTCCCAGCCATCACGCCCCGCGACAAGAACCGAGAACGCAAGCTGCTGCTAATCCTGGCCGTGACAGTGGTGGTATTCTTCGGCGCCTACCTGCGCCTCGGCGCCGTCAGGCATACGGTGGTGAACCATCCCTACCGGTCCGATGCGGCCGAGTACTACCGCACCGCTTATAACCTCAACCACTTCGGGGTGTTCTCCCGTACCATCGAGGTGGTCGATGGGAAGGAATCCCCTCCAACGCCGGATGCGTATCGCACACCGGTGTACCCGCTGTTCTTGACGCTGTTCGTGCATGAGCCCCCGAATGACCAGACCTTCGTGACGGTCGCGTTCTGGCAAGCCTTGATGGGTGTCGCCACGGTGCTGTTGGTGTTCTTGCTCACATCGCGCATCACGGGACCCATGACCGGGTTGCTGGCGGCCGCGTTGGTCGCCATGAGTCCGCATCTGGTCAATGCCTCCCTCTACATGCTCACGGAGACGCTGTTCACGTTGCTGCTGGTGCTGTCCGTGCTGGTGTTCAGCCTGCATACTCGCGGACCGCGCTGGTACTTGCCAGCCCTGTTCGCCAGTGGCGTGCTGATGGGTGTCACTGCCCTCACCCGCCCGGTGCTGGAGTTCTTCCCGCTGGCGATCTTCCTGCTGCTGGCCTTGAGCTACCCGCGCCGTCAGGCCTTGAAGGGCGCCGCCGTCCTATTGCTCGGCTTCGCCCTGGTCTGGACCCCATGGATCGCGCGCAACTACATCTCGCTGGGCACTTCAGGCGATTCCGGCACCCTGCTTGAGACCCTCGCGGCCGGCGTCTACCCGGACATGGAGTACAACCACGACCCCCGCTTCCGTTCCGAGCCCGACCACCAGGATCCGCGCTACATGGAGATCAAGAGCAGCGTAGGTTCCGTGGCGGAAGAGTTCTGGCGGCGCGTCCGCGAGAACCCCGGGAAGGAAGTGGGCTGGTACCTGGTGGGCAAGCCCGTGACCCTGTGGTCCTGGGACATGACCGAGGGCGGGGGAGATGCCTTCATCTATAGCGTGATCATCACCCCCTACGCCACCTCCCTACCCTTCGTAATCAGCCATGCCCTGATGCAGACCCTGCACTGGGTCCTGGTGATGCTGGCGCTCGCGGGCTGTATCCTGGTGTGGACACCGGTGGCGAGGCGCCTGCTCGTGGAGCCACCCCTGCTGCTGGCGCGGATGATGAGCCTGCTGCTCCTCTACAACACCTTGGTCATGATGATCATGACCCCGTGGGTGCGTTATTCCATCCCGTTCCTGCCCATCCAGTTCGGCATGGCGGCCGTCTGCCTGACGCTGACCTACCGTCATTTCGTCTCGCGTCGCACCCGGGGTGAGCCTTAAGTCCATCCGCTTCTTCGCCACTGCCGCCAAGGGACTCGAGCCCCTGGTGGCGGATGAGTTGCGCGCTTTGGGTGCGAAGGACGTGAAGGAAGCCCGCGGCGGAGCTAGCTTTGAGGGCTCCCCCGCCGATGCCTACCGCGCCTGCCTATGGCTGCGCACCGCCAACCGCGTGCTGCTGCCGCTCGCCCGTTTCCCGGCCCGGGACGCGGAGAGCCTCTACGCCGCCGTGCGGCGCATGCCCTGGGAGCAGGACGTCTCCCCCGACGGCACCCTGGCGGTGGACTTCGGCGGCACGAGCGAGGGGATCACGAACACCCAGTTCGGCGCCCAGAAGCTGAAGGACGCTATCGTCGACCGCTTCCGCGAGAAGTTCGGCCGCCGCCCGTCGGTGGACCGGGTGCGGCCCGATCTCCTGGTGAACTGCCACCTCCACCGCGACCTCGCCACCGTGAGCATCGACCTCTCCGGCGACAGCCTGCACATGCGCGGCTACCGGACGGAGAGCGTCGCGGCGCCCCTCAAGGAGAACCTGGCGGCGGCCTTGTTGTTGAAGTGTGGTTGGCCGGAGATCGCGAAGCGCAGCGGCAGCTTCGTGGACCCGCTGTGCGGTTCCGGGACCCTCGTCATCGAGGCGGCCATGATCGCCCTCGACGTGGCCCCGGGCCTGCTGCGCGACTATTGGGGATTCTCGGGCTGGCTGAAGCACGACCCGGTGCTATGGGAGCGGGCCCTCATGGAAGCTCGGGAGCGGCAGAATGAGTCCCGCGACAAGCACCTCGCCATCCTGGGCATGGACCAGGATGCCAGGGCCGTGCTCGCCTCCCAGAAGAACGCCCGTACTGCGGGCGTCGCCCCAGCGCTGCGCTTCGAGCACAAGCCGCTGGAACAGAACGTGTTGCCTACGGGGCTCCAAGCCGGTCTCGTGGTCACCAACCCGCCCTACGGCGAGCGCCTGGGGGAGGCGGACAAGCTCGGACCTCTATATAAAAGCTTGGGCGACTGGCTGAAAGCCCAATGCCAGCACTGGCGTGCCGGAGTGATCACCGACAGCGCGGACTTGGGCAAGCAGATCGGCCTGCGGGCCCGCAAGATGAACGCTTTCTACAACGGCGCGCTCGAATGCAAGCTGCTGCAGTTCGAGGTGGAGGAGGAATGGTTCATGAAGGGCCGTCCGGCTTGACGCGGTGCCGGCCTCCCGCCACAATCCTCCCCATGCAGCGCATCAGCCTCAAGAACCTTAAGAAATCCAAACCCGCCGCCCGCGCGGGTGAGGCTGCATCGTCCCTGTAAGAACCGGATTCCAGGGACAAGCTTCAAGACCCGCAGCGGGAGACCGATGCGGGTTTTTTAATGCCCGCGTCCCGCCCACACACGAGAGACAGCGACATGAACGGCAACGGTTGGATAGTCATCAAGCTCGGCGGCACCAGCGTCTCGAGCCGCGGAAACTGGGACAACGCCCTCGCGGAAGCGCGCGCGCTCAACGCAGCTGGTAAGCGCGTGCTCATGGTACAGTCCGCCCTCTCGGGCGTGACCAATGCTCTCGAGGCGCTGCTCGCGGCGCCCGACGAGGCGGCACTGGAGGCAGGGCTCGTCGCACTGGAACGGAGACACGCGGCCTTCGCCCAAGAGATGGGCATCGCCCACGAGTTCGACTCGGTCATCGAAACCCCCTTCCAGCAGCTTCGCAAGCGCGTAGGCGGTGCGCACCTCACCGGCGAGGTCACGCCGCGCCTCCGGGCGGAGGTCATGGCCTCGGGCGAACTCATGGCGAGCGCCCTCGCCGCCCGCTATATAAAGGACGTCGCCTGGGTGGATGCCCGTGAGCTCCTGCTCGCGGAGCCCCAGGCGAACCAGGCCCCCGCCGCCCAATACCTGTCCGCCGCCTGCGGCCATGCCCCGGACGCGGCGCTGACAGCGCACCTCGCATCCCTTGGCCCCCTCGTCCTCACCCAGGGCTTCATCGCCCGCAACGCGCGCGGCGAGACGGTGCTTTTGGGCCGCGGCGGCTCCGACACCTCCGCGGCCTATCTCGCCGCCAAACTCGGCGCCGAACGCATTGAGATCTGGACCGACGTGCCGGGACTCTTCAGCGCCGACCCGCGCAGCGTCAGCGCCGCGCGCCTCTTGAAGCGGCTCGACTACGACGAGGCCCAGGAGATCGCTACCAGTGGCGGCAAGGTGTTGCACCCGCGCTGCATCGGCCCCGCGCGTGCGCAATCCATCCCCCTGCACATCCGGCACACCCCGGACCCTTCGCTGCCGCACAGCGTCATCGGTATAGGCGAGACCGGTTCCGGCGCGCGGGTCAAGGCCGTGTCCCTGCGCCGCGGTGTAGTGCTGGTTAGCATGGAGACCCTGGGGATGTGGCAGCAGGTGGGTTTCCTGGCGGATGCCTTCGCCTGCTTCAAGCGCCACGGCCTGTCAGTAGACTTGGTCTCCACCTCCGAGACCTGCGTCACGGTATCTCTGGATCCCGTGGCCAATGCCGCCCCGGAGGGGGCGCTGGATGCATTGCTGCATGACTTGTCCGCCCTCTGCCGCCCGCGGCTCATATTGGGATGCGCCGCCGTGAGTCTGGTGGGCCGGCAGATCCGCGCCAACCTGCACAGACTCGCACCGGCCTTGGAACTCTTCGAGGAACGGCGCGTGCACCTCACCAGTCAGGCCGCCAACGACCTGAACCTCACCTTCGTGGTGGATGAGGCGGATGCGGACCGGCTGGTGCAACAGTTGCACGCACTCCTCATCCCCGCGGCGGAGAACGACGAAGTCTTCGGACCCACCTGGGAGTCGCTGCAATCCCCCGCACCCACTGCGACCGATACGCCCTGGTGGAGCCGGAAAAGACATCAATTGCTGGCGCTGGCGGATGAAGCCACGCCCTGCTACGTCTACGACACGGAAGCAGTCGGCGCGGCGTTCACAGAATTGCGTGCGCTCTCCGCCGTCGATCGATTGTTCTATGCCGTGAAAGCCAATCCTCATGCGGGATTGCTGCGGGTGATGCACGCGGCAGGTTTGGGATTCGAGACCGTCTCGCCGGGAGAACTTGCGCACCTGCGCGGTCTTTTCTCGGATCTGGATGCACGGCGCCTGTTGTTCACCCCCAACTTCGCGCCGCGGGCCGAATACCGTGCAGGCTTCGAACACGGCGCCACCGTGACGCTGGACAACCTGCATCCTTTGCGGGAATGGCCGGAGGTATTCCGCAGCCGCGAGATCTTCCTGCGGCTGGACACGGGCCTGGGCGCCGGCCACCACCGTCACGTGCGCACCGCGGGCCAGGCAAGCAAGTTCGGCATCCCCCTGGCGGAACTGGACGACGCTCGCGCGCTCGTGGCCAGGACCGGCGCACGCATCACCGGCCTCCACGCCCACGTGGGCAGTGGCATCCTGGATCCGGAGGTCTGGCTCCGGAACGCCCGGCTCATGATGGAGCTGGCGCAAAGCTTCCCGGACGTGCATGTGCTCAATCTCGGCGGCGGGCTCGGCGTGCCGGAACGACCCGGTGAACACGGCCTGGAACTCGGACGTCTCGACCGCGGGCTCGCCGACCTCAAGCGTGAACACACTGGGCTCGAACTCTGGCTGGAGCCGGGCCGCTATCTCGTGGCCCGGGCTGGAGTGCTCTTGGCGCGCGTTACCCAGCTCAAGGGCAAGGGCGAACTGCGTTACCTCGGCGTGGATGCGGGCATGAACTCGCTCATCCGTCCCGCGCTCTATGGCGCCCACCATGAAATCGTGAACCTCACGCGCCTCGGCGAACGGACAGCAGCACGCTACACCGTGGTGGGGCCCATCTGCGAGAGCGGCGATGTGCTGGGTCTGGACCGGCCGCTGCCGGAGTCGCGGGAGGGTGACGTGCTGCTCATCGCCAACGCCGGCGCCTACGGCCACGCCATGAGTTCCCACTACAACCTGCGGGAACCTGCCGAGGAACGGTTGCTGCCGGCCTGAACGCGCACATAGCGGCTACACTGGAGGCAACTCATCCGGAGAAGCGCCATGGCCAGTCCCGCAGGAAACCTTGCTGTGAAACGCGTCGGCCAGATCGGCCTGATGGTGAAAGATGTGGAATCCGCCACCGCGTTCTACCGCGACAAGCTCGGCATCCGGCACATGTTCAGCGCCGCCGGCATGGCGTTCTTCGACTTGGGCGAGGTGCGCCTGATGCTGGGCCAAGTAGGTAAGCCGGAAGACCGGCATCCCGCTTCGCTCATCTATTACCGGGTGGACGACATCGATGCTGCCGCCAAGACGCTGCAACAACGCGGCGTCCACATGGTAGAGGCGCCGGAGCTTGCCTACAGCGCTGGCGGGGTGGAACTCTGGTTGGCGTTCTTCCACGACATGGACCAGAACGTGTTTGCGCTGATGTGTGAGAAGAAAGTCGCGGCTTAGAACCCGATTTCGAGTCCGCGGCCCTTCTTGACCGCCGCGTCGTAGACCAGCTGCGCCGCTACGGCGTCCTGCACCGCCACGCCCACGGACTTATATAGGGTGATCTCGCCCGGAGACCCGCGCCCCGGACGGGTGCCTGCCACCACCTCGCCGATCTCGGCCTGCACATCGACGCCCATGAGGTCATTGGCGCCGGAGGGCGGCGGCGCTAGGGCCGCTGCCCGATATTCCACGTACACCCTTGCCCCGCGCATCGCCTCGGCGTCCACCTCGCGTCCCGCGGCATTCATGCCCACTGAGTTGACGTGGGTCCCGGCCTCGAGCCAGGCACCTCTCACCACCGGTTCGGCGGCATGGGTGGCAGCGCAGACGATGTGTGCGCCCTTGAAGGCTTCCTGGGAAAGCGCGTGGGATGTGACGCGAAGCCCAAACTCCCGCTCCAGCCGTCGCGCGAGATCTGCGGCCTTGGCGGCGTCACGCCCCGCCACGCGGATCTCTTTCAGCCTGCGCACCCGCGAGACCGCGCGGGCGTGGCTGAGGGCCTGCACGCCGGTGCCGACGATGAGCAGTACAGATGCATCCTCGCGAGCGAGCAATTTCGTCGCCAGGGCAGAGCCCGCAGCGGTGCGCAGGGCGGTGATGGAAGTCCCGTCCAACATGGCCGTGGGCGTGCCGGTGGCGGGATCGAAGAGCATTACCACCGCCTGGTGGGTGGGCCTGTCCCGGTTCTCGGGAAACAGAGTCACGAGCTTGCAGGAAAGGGTGTGCGACTTCGGCAGATAAGCGGGCATGACCCCCAGGAAGCCGCGCCTTTCCTGCACCTGCGCCACCGTGCGCCCAGGCATGGAGACCCGCCCGGCGGAGAGGTCCTGCATGGCGGGCGCCAGGGCCGCGATGAGCGCGTCCGTATCCAGTAGCGATTCGACCTGTTTTCGATCCAAGACCAGCATAAGCGGCGTTCTCTAGCCGAGGTGGGGCAATGTTACTCCCCCGCTATCCTCCGATTTTCCACACTCGGGACTAAACTTTCCGCCAGCCTAGTCTGTCTTAGTTAAGGCTCTCCAAAAGGGACGTATGCATGCGCTTCCACCTGTCTACCCTCCCCCTCCTGCTCTCGCTGTTCTCGACTCAGGCCGTCGCCGGCGGCGTTCCTGCAGACAGGCTCATCGGCCTCTGGGGCAGCGAACGGGTATTCGGTCCGGCAGCAAGCGGCACCCTCACGCTGGATGGACGCGGCGGCGATTGGCAGGCATCCATCGCCGGCTTCACCGCGACCGTGGAGCGCGACAAGGATGCCGTGTCCTTCTCCTTGCCGGGGGACCAAGGCAGTTTCCGCGGGACCCTCAGCGCCGACGGCAAACGCATCGAAGGGTTCTGGATACAGCCGCCCGGCACCACACTGCAGAACCGATATGCGACACCGGTGACGCTCGCAGCCAGCCAAGACAAGGTCTGGCAGGGCGAAGTCCACCCGCTCACGGATCGGGTCTCGCTGTACCTGGTGGTGAGCCGTGCCGACGACGGCTCGCTCAAGGCCTTCATCCGCAACCCGGAGTTCAATTTCGGCATGCGCCGTGCGTACAAGCTGACTCTGGACGGCGGCCAAGTAGTCCTCGACGACACCCAGCGCAGGAACGATCAGCTGTGCGGCAGCTACGATCCGGAGCAGGACCTGCTGTCCATCACCATCCAGGGCATCGGGTTGTTCGATTTCACGCGGCGTGATCGTGACCACGCCCTGGGGTTCTATCCCGTGACACCGACGGTGGACCACTACAGCTACCGCGAGCCCGTGGCGGAGGATGACGGCTGGCAGACCGCCTCGCTGCAGCAGGCGGGGCTCGATGCCAAACCCCTGGCCGCGCTGGTGCAGCAGATAATCGATACAAAGACCGACTGGTATACCGCGCCTTATATACAGAGCGTACTGGTGGCGCGCCACGGCAAGCTGGCCCTGGAAGAGTATTTCTACGGTTTCGACCGCGAGCGTCCCCATGACACCCGCTCTGCCGGCAAGACCCTCACCGGCACCCTGGTGGGCATCGCCCTGGACCAGGGCGCCAAGTTCGGGCTCGACAGCGCCATCTATCCTCTGTTCCCGGGATACAAGGGTTTCGCCAACCCAGACCCGCGCAAGCAGAAGATCACCGTGGAAGACCTGCTCACCATGAACTCGGGTTACGCCTGCGACGACAACGACGACGATTCTCCGGGCAACGAGGACACCATGCAGGGCCAGGACCGGCAGCCGGACTGGTACAAGTACACTCTGGACCTCCCCATGGCGGACGAGCCCGGCGACAAGAAAGCGGTCTATTGCACCGCCGGCGTCAACTTGCTGGGCGGCATCCTGCGCAACACGACCGGCGTGCAGCTCATGGACTTCTTCCAGAAGCACTACGCGGAGCCCCTGGACATCCGCGACTACCACATGAACCTCTCGCCCGCGGGTGACGCCTACATGGGCGGCGGCATCTACCTGCGGCCCCGGGACATGCTCAAGCTGGGACAGTTGTATCTCGACGCCGGGAAATGGGACGGAAAGCAAGTGCTGAGTGAAAAATGGGTGCAGGCCGCCACCACCCAACACTCCTTCTTCCCCGCTTCCGATTACGCTCCCGGACACGGGTACGGCTATACCTGGCATCTGCACGATATCGTGGTGGACGATCACACCTATCACGAGTACTCGGCCGAGGGCAACGGCGGCCAACTGGTGATGGTGATTCCGGAACTGGATCTCGCGGCGGTCATCACCGCCGGCAACTACGGCAACTTCCCTACATGGCGGAAGTTCGAGGAAGAGCTCTTGCCGCAGTACATCCTCGTCGCGGCTCACTGAACCTCAAAAACGTGAAGCGCCGCATCCTTGCGGCGCTTCGCGCCGGGCCGTCCTTGGCCCCGTCTTCGACCTCCAGCCCCATCCAGTCAATGTGTTCGCGTGGCGGCACCGTTCGACAGGCTGACCGCGCTGGTCCACGCCGCCAGACCCGTCTGGGTCGGCATCACTCCCGAACTGGGGCGCTTTAGGCCCTTGAAGTCGTTGCCGTTGTGGCTCTGCGCCTGCGCCAGGGCCCGCGCACCCAACTCCATCAGCTCGTCCACGTCCTCGCGTTTGGCGTACTCGGTCACGCCGATGGACAGCGTCAAACCGACCAACCCCGCGTTGGTGCGGATCGACTTGAACTCCAGCGCCGCATGTAGCCGTTCGGCGCATTTAATGGCGCCGGCGAAGTCGGTGGAGGGCAGGACCAGTCCGAAACGCCCTTTGGAGATGCGTCCCAGCGGCTTGTAATCCTTGCCCCACTGCCCCTGGGTGTCCATGCGGCGAATGAGGTCCTGGGCGCGCTCGGTGAACGCCCGCATCACCTGGCTGGCGGCGGCGTCACCCAGCATGCTCACCATCTCGTCGTAGCGGTCGATCTCGATGAGGCCTACGGAGAAGGTCCCGCCCTCGCTATCCACCAGCGCCTTCTGCTTTACGAGCTCGTTGCGGAAATAGGCGAACTTGAGCGCGGTGGTTTCGGAATCCTGGGTGGTGAACTCGTGAATGCGGGTTTCGGCCTCTGCCAACGACTCCGACTGGGTGCGGCTGCGGTTGCGGACCACCTCATAGTCGTGGGCGCGCATGTACATGAAGCCGCTGACCACCGCCCCGATCATCAATGTGTACAGGGCGTCAGAGAATGCCTCCTGGCCCGTACCCAAGAACGTCGGCATCTCGAAGTAAGCGTAGATACCGAAGTAGAGGCCCGCCAGTGTCAGGACCTGACGCGGCGTCAAGTGGGTGAGCCCCACGGCGACCCACAGCAACGACATCACCATGACCTGGGGACGGGCGTTGGGGTCGAGCGCGCCATACAGGCCCGCGCAGACGCCGATGCCGAGCAAGGCTTGAGTGAAAGCCGCGTCCGGATCACGCCAGCGCGTATCCAGTTCCAGGGCCTTGAACAACGCCACCAGCAAGGATGCGATGATGGCCACGGCAGCCAGGCGCTCGGCGGTTGCCAGGCTCAAGCTCGGTTTGAAGAGGGGGGCAGTAGCCAGCACGGTGCAGACGGCGTAGATGCCCAGGCCCGAGAGATAACCCTTCGAGAATACGCTTTTCATGATCAGACTCCCTGTCCATGCAGTTGCAGCCCTCTGCATTTCCCTGTCGACCCGGACGCTTCCGTCCGGAGCTGCGGTCATGGCAGCATTTCAACATGGCGCCGCCTCGCAGCCCATCGGTGTAGGCATGGAGCAGCCGGGTCGCAAACCCTGATTTCCAGCTAGGGGAAAACCCTGCCTCCGGCAACTAGGGCCCCATACACCAGGCGGATTCTTCCGCCTGCCAGCATCGAACTCAATCCTTCGGAAAATCTTTCCACAGCACTCTGCCAGCGGGTACGTGTCTATGGGTAGAATCATGTCATTATCACGACTGGTCCGTAGAGAGCATCCATGTCCGAGAAACCGCCCAATAAGGTGAACCCGGTTCCGGAAGGCTTCCGCACCCTCACCCCCTACCTCTTCGTCCGCAGCACGGGACAGCTCATCGAGTTCCTCAAGGCCGCGTTCGATGCCGTGGAGATCGAGCGCCATACCGGGCCAGATGGCGAGGTCAGCTACGCCCAGCTCAAGATCGGCGATTCCATGATCATGATGTCGGAGCCCCGCGATACCTGGAAACCCATGCCCTGCGGCGTGTACCTGTACGTGGAGGACACGGACGACTTCTATCGGCGTGCCCTGGAAGCCGGCGCCGTAAGCCTGATGGAGCCCGCGGACCAGTTCTACGGCGACCGCACCGCAGGGGTGAAAGACCCCTTCGGCAACAACTGGTGGATCGGCACCCGCATCGAGGATGTCTCGCCCGAGGAGATGCAGCGGCGCCTGGAAGCCATGTAGCTCCCAAGCACCCTTCGAGCCACCTATACTTTGGGCTCCAACCACACCAAGGAGCCCGGCATGATGAAGTTCTCCCTGCTGGATAAATGGTCTCCGCAACTCCTAAGCTTGTTGCGCATCGTCATTGGTTTCCTGTTCTTCTGGCACGGCTGCGACAAGATCTTGCACTATCCCGGGATGATGGGCGACAAGCCCCTGCCAACCCTCATCGAGGTCGCCGGCTTGTTGGAGCTCATCGGCGGCGCGCTGATGTTCCTCGGCCTGTTCACCAAGCCGGTGGCGTTCATCCTCTCCGGCGAGATGGCCTTCGCCTACTTCATGGCCCACGCTCCCGGTGGTTTGCTGCCGTATGTGAACCACGGCGAGCCGGCGGTGTTTTACTGCTTCGTGTTCCTGTATTTCGCGGCCGCGGGCGGCGGCCCCGTCTCGCTCGATGCGATGATGGGCAAGCGCAAGTAATCCTCGATTCCCCGGCCGGAGATCTCCGGCCGGGTTTTTTTAGCGGTTCAGGAACCTGTCAGGGAGAGGGAAGGTTTCGGCTTACGTGAGGGTTTCCGCAGGATCTGGAGCAGGTCGTCCAGTTCCTCGAGATGTCCCCGGTCATGCTCCACCCAGAGCTCCAACAGGCGGGCCAGGGTGATTTCGCCCACCTTCTCGAGCCGGCCGCGGCGGCCTAGGTCCACTTCGGTGGCGACGGCCAGGCGCTGCAGGTTGCCGCGCCGCGCGATGAGGAAGGTCTCCAGGACCGGTTCGAATGGCTGCTGGTTATAGCGCCGCTCGCGGGCGAGCGTGCTGCCGTCAAGGTCAGGAAGAACGGGATCCGCCGTCTCGAGCAGGAGCCGCAAGCGGCACGCATAGCCTTCCACTTCGATGTCGCGCAGGTGGCAGACGCTTTCCAGCACCGAGAAATTGTCGGCGCCGGGTTTGAAGCTTAGCTGAGCTTCACTCAAGCCCGCGAGCCGCTGTTCCAGCGCCTCGGGCATGGACCGCAGTGCGTCGATGGCTTCTTCGATTTTCATGGGTAAACCTCCATCGCTCCCAGTCGTCACCACTACAATGCGTGGTTAATTGCACGTCTCCGGCGCCACGGGCGCTGCCGGCACGGCCTGCGACCGCCGCCGGCTCGGCAGTTTGAGGCCGCGCGCCGTGGCGAGCACAACACCGACGATGGCGAGCACGCCACCCATCACTGTGAGCCACGTGGGGATCTCACCGAGCCAGAAGAACGCGATGACGCAGGCCAACACGGGCTGCAAGTAGAGGAAGCTCGTGACCCGCGAAGCCGGGGCCCGGGCCAGCGCCCAGGACCAACTGAGGTACCCCACCACTGTCGGCAGCAAGCCGAGGTAGAGCATCGCGCCGATCTCCGCCGGCGGTACCGCCGCGAGCTTGTGCGGCAGCTCGAAACTGAACGGTAGGAAGCTCAGGGCAGTGACGAAGGTCATGGCGGCGTTGAATCCGAGCGCGTCGACCCTTGCCAGCACCGGCTTCTGGAACACGAAGAAGATGCTGCTGCACAGCACCGAGACTAACACCAAGAGCGCCATGGGCTCGAACTGCACGCTGTGGCCGCGTCCCAAGGTCACCAGCAGCGTGCCGGCGAAGGCCACGGCCAGGCCGGTCACGGCACGGGCGCTGATGTGCTCCTTCAGACGCAGCACCGCCAGCACCGCACTCACGCTCGGCACCGTGGAGATGACCACCGCCGCTGCACCCGCCGAGATACGCGTCATCGCATAGCCCAGACACAGGTGGTAGACGGTGTTGCCGATCAGCACCAGCACTATCACCCCTGGCCATTCGCTCCGCGGCGGCAGCTTGATGAGGCCGAGCGCCACCGGAACTGCGAAGAACAGCGCCGCGATGGCGAAGCGGAGGAACGCCACCTCGCCGGGCGTGAACACCTGGAGGCCGAAGCGGATGGCCGCGTAGGACGAGGACCAGAGTAGCAGCGTGAGCCCTGCCGCCCAATAGGCGGAACTCGGGTGCTTCGGGTCAGGCAGGTTCATGCGCTGTTCCCGGCAGCTCGGCGGCCGGGGTTGAAGCGCGGCGCGGAAGCCCAGACCTCGCGAGCCGGTGCACCGACCCGCGTCAGCTGCCACACGCTGAACCAGGCGCTCACGCCGGGCTGCTGGCCCAGCGCCTTCAACAACTCCACACGTGCCTTTTCATCTTTAGGGGTCCACATGGTCGTCTCCTGGGGCGGCGCTACCGGGAACAGCCTAGCGGTCGGGAGGGAAAGCTTCCGGCTGTTTTCGGACGGGTCACTGCCCGGTTTGTTTTGCACGGGCGATATGTTCGCTTTTATCTGGTATAATTTTAAGTACCAGATTGGATATATTTGCTAGACCAGATTTCCGGCCTGACCGGGCCGGTGGGAGGCCTGCAGTCATGCGTGAACTCACTCTATCGGTCCCAAACGATGGCCGCCCCGGCTACCTGCGCATCGCCGAGGCACTGCGCAGCGCGGTGCAGGCAGGTATGGTGAAACCCGGCGAGCGCCTGCCTTCGAGCCGCGCCCTCGCGGCCCAACTCGGCGTGCACCGCCACACCGTGGCCGCCGCCATGGACGAACTGGTGGCGGAAGGCTGGCTCGAAGCGGGCCAACGCCGCGCGCACCGCGTCTGCGAGGTGCTGCCGAGCGAGTTCTTCAAACCCAAGGGCGGCGCGCGTACCTCGCCGTTCGAGCGCAAGTTCAAGTGGCGCCTGGCGCGCCACAGCACTACCTTGCTCTGCGGCTTGGTCAACACCAGTGGCTACCGTTACACGTTCCAGGGCGGCCAGCCGGACCTCAGACTGTTCCCCTACGATGAGTTCCGTGCCAACGTGGCGGAATCGCTGCGCAGCGCGCCCACCGGCAAGGGCGGCTACAGCGACCCCGCCGGCCATCCCGAGTTCATCGAGCAACTCAAGGAATACCTGCGCCGCGTGCGCGCCCTCACCGGGCGGCGCATCATCGTCACCCATGGAGCCCAGGAAGGCATCTTCCTCATCGCCCAGCTGCTGGTGAGCCCCGGCGACAAGGTCGTGGTAGAAGTGCCCGGTTACGCCGCCGCCTGGGACGCGATCCGCGCCGCGGGCGGCGAGCCGGTTCCCATCAAGGTGGACGCCAACGGCATGGACCCGGACGCCTTGGAAACCGCCATCGTCAAACAGCGCGTCCGCCTCATCTATATCACGCCGCACCATCAGTATCCCACCACCGCCACCCTGCCAACGGCGCGGCGGCTACGCATCTACGAACTCGCCAGCCGCCACCAGATCCCCATCGTGGAAGACGACTACGACCACGAGTTCCACTACCGCTCCCAGCCCATCGCGCCCATGGTGAGCAGTGACCCCTGCGGCCTCGTGATCTATGTCTCCACGCTCTCCAAGATCATGTTCCCTTCCGCGCGCATCGGTTTCCTGGCGGTGCCCGAGGAACTGGCCGAACCCCTGGCGCGGCAGCGCGCCATCGTCACTCGCCAGAACAGCATCTTCATGCAGGACGCGGTGGCCCGCTGGATGCAGAGCGGCGGCTTCGAGCGACACCTGAAGCGCATGCGCCGCGTCTATCACGAGCGGCGCGACGTCATGGTGGAATGCCTGGACGCGGGCCGGCGCCGCGGCCTGCCGCTCGCCTGGTCCGTGCCGGACGGCGGCATGGCCCTGTGGCTGGACACAGGCATGGATTCGGAGCTCGTGGCCACGCGTGCCGCAGAAGCCGGTGTCTACGTGGCCTCCGAAATGGAGTTCCATCCCACGCCGCGGCTCGGCACCCACCTGCGCCTGGGGTTCGCCAACCAAGCCCCGGACGAGATCCGAGCCGGTATGGGTGTGCTGCTGGGCGCAATGGAATCCGTGCAGAAGAACAGCCGCCGGCGCAAGGCCGGTTAATCCACCTCCACCGGGCGTATCCGCATGAAAGCCAGCACCCTGCGCCGGATCATCAACCTCTGGCCGCCGTTCCTGTTCTCGGGCATCCGCGTCACGCGCCTTGCCGAGGATTACCGCGAGGCGGAAGTGGTGCTGAAACCCCACTGGTACAACATGAACTACGTGGGCGTGCACTTCGGCGGCAGCCTGTTCGCCATGACCGACGCCTGCTACATGATCATGCTGATGCAGGTCATGGGTAAGGGCTATTACGTCTGGGACCGGCGCGCCACCATCGAATACCTGAAGCCCGGCCGCGGCATCGTCACCGCCCGCTTCGCCGTGACCGAGGACAAGTACCGGGAGATCCTGGACAAGACTGCCGGCGGCGAGAAGTACTTCCCGGATTTCACCGTGGACATCACCGACGCCTCCGACGAAGTGGTGGCGCGGGTGGTGAAGACTCTGTATGTCAGGGAAAAACCGCCGAAGCCTTAGGGCCACGTCCGCAAGCTCTTGAATCCGGGGGCGATTTTGCCCGTATTTGACCGGGGAAGATCTATACTGTATGCATATACAGTATCATTTTCCAGGCCGTTTCCCATGTCTCGCCCGTGGCCACGTGCCATCATCCATGTGGACATGAACGCGTTCTTCGCGTCCATCGAGCAGCGCGACTTCCCGGAACTGCGCGGCAAGCCTGTCGCCGTCACCAACGGCCCCCAGGGCGCCTGCATCATCACCGCGAGTTACGAGGCGCGGGCGAAGGGCGTCAGGACCGGCATGCACATGCGCGACGGTCTCAAGCTCTGCCCCGAGCTCATCCGCCGCGTCGCTCGCCCGCGGGAATACGTGGAGGTCTCCACCGCCATCATGGCCTCATTCGACGCGGTGACGCCCGACGTCGAGGTCTTCTCCGTGGACGAGGCCTTCCTGGACGTGACCGGCGTGCAGCACATCCACGGCACGCCCGAGGCCATGGGCCGGATGGCCAAGCACATCGTCTGGGAGACCGTGGGCCTCCTCTGCAGCGTCGGCGTCTCCGGCGACAAGACCACCGCCAAGTATGCCGCCAAGCTGCAGAAACCCGACGGCTTCACGGTCATCCCGCCTTGGGAGGCGAAAGCGCGCCTCAAGGACGTGCCCCTGACCCAGCTCTGCGGCATCAAGCAGGGCATCGGTGGCTATCTTGCCGCGCGCGGTGTGGTCAGCTGCGGTGACATGCAGAAGCTGCCCGTGAGTGAACTGGCGCGGCGTTTTGGCAACCTGGGCCGGCGCATCTGGCTCATGGCCCAGGGCCTCGATCCCAGCAAGGTGGAGACCCGGGTCGCCGCCCCGAAGCAGATGGGTGCCAGCAAGGTGTTGCCCCCGCGCACCCGGGACCGGGAGATCCTCGCCGCCTACCTGCAGCACATGGCCGAGACCGTCGCCATGCGCATGCGCCAGCACGGGCTTGAAGCCCTGATCTTTGGTGTCGGCATGCTGGCGGACACGGGCTGGATCGGCGCCGAATACCGGGCCGTGCTCCCCACCGCCGATGGCCACGCCATCAACCGCTTCTGCGCCGACCTCCTCGCCCGCCGCTGGCGCGGTGAAGGCATCTACCAGGTGGCCCTGCGTGCCCTGGATCCCAAGCAGGCGGGCAACCAACAGGACCTGTTCGAGGCGGCCCCCGGGAGGGAGCGGGAACTCAATGCGGTCATGGACAGGATCAACGCCAAGTACGGCCGCTGGACCCTCATGCCCGCGCGCATGCTCAATAAGAGCTCCACCGCGGACGTCATCTCCCCATCCTGGAAACCCAGCGGCCACCGCCAGACGATCTAGCTTCTATCAAGGTTCCGCGCCCTGCAATCAACGGCTCGGGAAGCGCCGGCGTTTGTCGGTGGGGATGCGGGCGTTCACCGCGTCGATGTAGTTATTGGGCTGGTCGATGCCGTGGTTTCCGAGCACGTCGCCCGACTGGTTCAGGAAAGACCAGGGTTTACCAACGTGCTTATACTTCAATCCTTTTATGTCACTGGGCGGCACCTCAGTGACCACGTCGCAGAGATTCACGATCCGGTAGCTTTCGGGGACGAGCTGGTCGTACGCGTCCGCGAATCCGGGGTTGCCGACCCGCGGCGAGGCGAAGCTGTACATGCGCACATCCATGAACCCGTGCAACCTGAGGATCAGGCTGGCCAGGACCGTGAGAGCACCCCCCAGGCTGTGGCCGGTGACATAGAGCGGGACCTGCTTATCGAGCCGCTCTACGGCCGCGAGCACCTGCTTGTGCAGGTCCAGTGTCAGCAACAGGAACCCCAGGTGTACGAGCATCTTAT
>DATGHI010000094.1:0-3893 GCA_035308065.1 Gammaproteobacteria bacterium
GGATGAAGAAGAACTGCGGAAATTCGGGGTTGCGCAGGCTCACCAGCACGAACCAGGGAGCGGCGACGAGAAGATAAATAATGATGCCGCCGAAGATGTGCAGCTGCTTGAAGCGCTGCCAATCGCGGGTCAGAGCCACATAGAGCACGAACACCGCACCCGGCAACACCACCGCCTCCAGACCCTTGCTCAGGGTCGCCAAGGCCGCGAGCCCCCAAGCAAGGTACATCCAGCCGCGGCGCCGGCTGGTATCGGGCGCTTCCATGGCGAACAGGAAGGCGAACAGGCTGCCGCACATGAAGAAGGTCACACCCATGTCGAGGGTGTTGAAGTGGCCCATGATGGCGTAGTACACGCTACCCGTAAGCATCAGCGCCCCGAACCAGCCGGTACGGCGGTCGAAAAGGCGTACGCCCGCGAAACCGGTCATGAGTATGCCGAGGAAGCCCAGGAGCGCGGTCCAGAGGCGCGACGTTCCGTTGGATTCTCCCAATACGCTGAAAGCGGCGGTGGTGGCCCAGTACTGCAGCGGCGGTTTCTCGAAATACTTGATGGCGTCGAGGCGCGGCGTCACCCAGTCGCCGCTCACGAGCATCTCGCGGGGGATCTCCGCGTAGCGGCCTTCGTCGGTCTGGAAGAGATCGCGGTGGCCGAGACCTATGAACCAGGCCAGGGCCAGGAGGACCGACGCCAGGATGACTTTCGCGCGCATGCTGAAAACCATGGCGATGGCGGCAGGTCCGGATGAGGAAAGTGCAAATTATATATAAGTATCAGCAGCTTTTCGCCGCTAGCGCGTGTCAGTCACGGGTCTTAGCAGCAGATTTAGCCCAATCCAGGAGTTCGGATGCGTCTTCCAGCACGTCCGCGGGCACTTCGTAATAGCGGTGCAGTTCCTGCACACCCTTGGGATTGAAGGGCCGGCTGCCGGCTTTCACATAGTCGGGCCGGGTGGATTCGTCGGTACGGAAGTAGAGCGAGCCCTTGTGGACGATGGCGAAGAAGCTGGCACCCATATATATACCGTGACCGCCAAACATGGCCCGGACCTTTATGCCGCGGGCTTCCTCCAGCTGTTCCAGAACGTAGTCGAGAAAGGAATCGTCACTCATCTATAGACGCAGCGGGGCAAGCATGCCCATCTCGCGATAGCGTCGGTAGTCGCCTAGGACGACGCCGTGATCGAAAACGAGTTGCGGTGGCTTCAATGGATCGAAGGCCTCCGCCTTGCCGGCATCGTCCCCCGCCCTTGGGCGGCCATGGGCTTCGCCTATATAAACCGCGGTGACGGTGTGGCCACGGGGGTCCCGGGCCGGATGGGAATACATACCCAGCAACACCTTGAGCTTGACCTTGAGTCCGGTCTCCTCCTCCGCTTCGCGGACCGCGGCCTGTTCAAGTGTCTCGCCCACGTCCACGAAGCCGCCGGGGATCGCCCAGCCCAGGGGCGGGTTGCGCCGCTCGATGAGCACCACGGGCCGGCCCGGCTCGTCCAGGAGCTCGATGATAACGTCAGCCGCGAGTGACGGAGTGACGGGTTTGGCCACGTTCAACTCCCCTGCCGCGCGAATCTGATTATTTGCCTGCGCGACTTCTTGTCGGGGCGTTTCTCCGGCGCGGGATTCTTGAGTGCACGGAGCTTTCCTAATTCCGCTCTCGCCTGCCGTGCGCTCAGGCTCTCGGCCGTCTCTTCATAAAGTTTTTGAGCCTCGCTTGCCGGACCACGCTTGTCGGAAAGGCCGAGCACCACCACTTCGATGCCGGCACTCTCCCGGGTCACTGCGATCACGTCTCTCAAGCGCACGTCACGAGCCGGCTTCACGCGAGCGCCGTTCACGTGCACCTTGCCGCCGTTCACGGCCACGGTGGCGAGCGCCCGGGTCTTGAAGATACGGGCGGCCCACAACCATTTGTCTAGACGTACGTCTTCGGACCTCATGTACTCGCCTTTTGCCGCTGAAGCGCCTGCCTATAATAAAGGAGCCCCGCCCGCGCCAGGCCCGCTGGTATAATCCGCCCCGCATTTTCCGGTATGGAGCCCGCCCTTGAACAAGGCCTTCCTCTCCCAGCTCGCCCAGCAGACCCAGGTCCTCCACGAACAGGGGCTCTACAAGGCTGAGCGCGTGATCGCGACGCCGCAGCAGGCGGCGATCCGGGTACAGGGCGGCGCCGAGGTGCTGAATTTCTGCGCCAACAACTACCTCGGGCTCTCGGACCATCCGGCACTGGTGAAGTCGGCTCAGGAATCCCTGCCCAAGTACGGCTTCGGCATGTCCTCGGTACGCTTCATCTGCGGCACCCAGACGGTGCACAAGGAACTGGAGGCGCGGCTCTCGAAGTTCCTGGGGATGGAAGACACCATCCTCTACGGCTCCTGCTTCGACGCCAATGGCGGGCTCTTCGAGACGCTCTTGGACGAGCAGGACGCGGTCATAAGCGACGCCCTCAACCACGCCTCCATCATCGACGGCGTGCGCCTGTGCAAGGCCAAGCGCTTCCGCTACAACAACAACGACATGGCGGACCTGGAGGCGAAACTGAAGGAAGCGGATGCCGCCGGCGTGCGCCACAAGATGATCGCCACCGACGGCGTGTTCTCCATGGACGGTATCATCGCGAACCTGAAGGGCGTATGCGACCTGGCGGACAAGTACCACGCCATCGTGATGGTGGACGATTCCCACGCGGTGGGCTTCATGGGCGAACAGGGCCGCGGCAGCCATGAGTTCCGCCATGTCATGGGCCGGGTGGACATCCTCACCGGGACGCTCGGCAAGGCGCTCGGCGGCGCTTCCGGCGGTTACACTTCGGCGCGCAAGGAGATCGTGGAGTGGCTGCGCCAGCGCTCCCGCCCCTACCTCTTCTCCAATACCCTCGCCCCCGTCATCGCCGCCACCTCCATCAAAGTGCTGGACCTGCTGGAAAGCGACGACAGCCTGCGGAAGAAAGTGCACGAGAACAGCCGCCATTTCCGCGCCGGCATGCAGAAGCTCGGCTTCACGCTGGCGGGTGCAGATCACCCCATCATCCCGGTGATGCTGGGGGACGCGAAGCTCGCCAAGGCCATGGCGGACGAACTGCTGAAGGAAGGCATCTACGTGATCGGCTTCTCCTTCCCGGTGGTGCCCAAGGACCAGGCACGCATCCGCACCCAGATGTCCGCGGCCCATGAGAAAGAACACATCGAGAAGGCCATCGCGGCCTTCGCCAAGGTCGGGCGCAAGCTCGGCGTGATCAAATAATTCGAGGTCAAACGATGAAAGCGCTCGTCAAAGCCAAAGCTCAAGAAGGGATTTGGCTCCAGGACATGCCCAAACCTAAAATTGGGCACAACGACCTGCTGATCAAGATCAACAAGACCGCCATCTGCGGCACCGACATACACATCTATAACTGGGACGACTGGGCGAGCAAGACCATCCCGGTGCCCATGACCGTGGGCCACGAGTTCGTGGGCGTGGTGGCGGAGATCGGCAGCGAGGTGCAGGGCTTCAAGGTGGGCGAGCGGGTCTCGGGCGAGGGCCACATCACCTGCGGCCACTGCCGCAATTGCCGCGCCGGCCGTAGGCACCTGTGCCGCAACACGGTGGGCGTGGGCGTGAACCGCCCCGGCTGCTTCGCCGAGTACCTCGCCATCCCCGCGATCAACGCCTTCCCGCTGCCGGATGACATCTCCGATGACGTGGCCGCGTTCCTGGACCCGCTCGGCAACGCCACCCATACCGCGCTGTCCTTCGACCTCGTGGGCGAGGACGTGCTCATCACCGGCGCCGGACCTATCGGCTGCATGGCCGCGGCCATCGCCCGTCACGTGGGGGCACGCCACGTGGTGATCACCGACGTGAACGACTACCGGCTGGACCTCGCCAAGAAGCTCGGCGCCTCGCGCGCCG
>DATGHI010000095.1:0-10578 GCA_035308065.1 Gammaproteobacteria bacterium
CGACAGGGTCGCGAGGCGCTCCGAGACGATGTCCTGGTGGGGTGAGAACAGGTCGTAGGGCAGGGTCTCCCAGTCCGGGAAGGAGAACACCGGGAGGGCGTCGTCGAGATAGAAGCGCAATTCCGCCGTGACACGCTCCGCTTCCCGGGTGCTGGGTGTCACCACCAGGAGCGGCGCGTGGAGGCGCGCGGCAGCTTCCGAGAGCGCCAGGCCCGCGCTACTGCCGTAGAGCTCGCCCCAGCGCTGCGAACGCCGGGAAAGGTTCAAGTCTTCGGAGACGAGGACGGTGACCGGTTTATCAGGCATCAAGTGAGATCAGGCGGATCTTAGTCGCGGTAACGCTTGGCAAGCTCGGAATAAAAATCGATGCGGCGATCGCGCAGATACGGCCAGATGCGGCGCACGGCTTCAGAACGACCCAGATCCACGTTCGCCACCAGCACCGTCGGAGACGAAGCATCCGCCTGGGCCAGGATCTCGCCCTGGGGGCCCGCCACGAAGCTGGAACCCCAGAAGTTGATGCCGCCGCCCACGTCCGCAGGGTCCTTCTCGAAACCGATGCGGTTGCTGACCAGCACCGGCAGGCCGTTGGCCACCGCGTGGGCCCGTTGGATGGTGATCCAGGCGTCCCGCTGGCGGGCCTGTTCCGCCTGGTCATCCTCCTCCACCCAACCGATGGCCGTGGGATAGAGCAGCAGTTCGGCGCCAGCCAGGGCCATGAGGCGCGCGCCTTCCGGATACCACTGGTCCCAGCACACCAGCACACCGAGCTTGCCCACGGAAGTCTGGATGGGGTGGAAGCCGAGGTCGCCGGGCGTGAAATAGAACTTCTCGTAGTAGCCCGGATCGTCCGGTATGTGCATCTTGCGGTAGATGCCCGCGAGGCTGCCATCCTTCTCCAGCACCGCGGCGGTATTGTGGTAGATGCCCGGCGCGCGGCGCTCGAACAGCGAAGCCACGATCACCACCCCCAGTTCCTTCGCGACGGCACCCAGCTCCTGGGTGGAGGGGCCCGGGATGCTTTCCGCCAGGTCGAACACCTGGGTATCCTCCGTCTGGCAGAAATAGGGTCCCGTATGCAGCTCCTGCAGCAACACCAGCTTCGCGCCCTGCTTGGCAGCGTCGCGTATGCCCTTGATGCTCTCGTTCAGATTCTGGGCGCGGTCGGCGGTGCAGCGTTGCTGCACCAACCCGACCTTGAGTGTCTTCGCCTGGCTCATGTCTTCTCCGGCACCACGCCGCGGGGAAATTGCATGGTCACGCAATGCAGGCTTCCGTATTGGTAGATCAGGGAACGGCAGGGTACGCCCGCGATCTCCCGTCCCGGGAAGCAACCGGCGATCGCCTTCAGGGCGCCCGCGTCGGCTGGGTCATTATAAGTCGGCACCAGCACCGCGCCATCCACTATCAGGAAGTTGGCGTAGGTGGCGGGCAGGCGGCGCCCGGTGTGGTCGATGACCGCCTGGGGCCAGGGCAGCGACACCAGCCGGTAAGGCAGGCCGTCCTTGCGCCTCAGGGTCTTGAGCTCTTCCTCCATGGCCTTGAGGGCCCTGTGATGGGGATCGTTCAGGTCGTCGCAGGTCTGGTAGGCGATGGTGCTGGGATCGCAGAGCCGCGCCAGGGTGTCGATGTGACCGTCAGTATCGTCACCGTCGATGGCCCCGTGCTTGAGCCACAGGATGCGGTCCACGCCAAGGTATTTGCGCAACAGGTCCTCGATTTCGTCGCGCTTAAGGGTAGGATTGCGGTTCTTGTTCAGCAGGCAGCTCTCGGTAGTGAGTAGAGTGCCTTCCCCGTCCACCTCGATGCTGCCGCCTTCCAGCACCAGCTCGACGCTCTCCATGGGGGTATCTCCGAACGCGCCGACGGCGTGCAGCCGCTTGCTGAGCTTGTTGTCCTCTGCATGGGGGTATTTTTCGCCCCAGCCGTTGAAGATGAAATCCAGCAGCACGAGCCTGCCGTCCTTCTCCACGGTGATGGGGCCGTGGTCTCGGGCCCAAGCATCGTTGGAATGGAAAGCGAAGATGTGCAGGCGGTCCATGCGGCCGCCGGCGGCCTTCACGTAGCCGCGGATGCGCTCAGCGTGGCCTGCGTCCATGCAGGTGATGACCACCGGCTCCCGGAGACTGATCTCCTTGGCGATGGACGTATGGCAGCGCTCGGCAGAGGCGTAATCCGGATTCCACTCTACGTCGGAGCGCGGCCAGGTGAGCATCACGCCGCTTTGGGCGGCCCATTCCGGCGGCAGTCGGTAACGTGCGGTCATTGTTATTCGTTTGCCCTAAAGCAAACCGCGTGACGTGCCACCCTGTTTAGGTGGCACCGCTCACGCGGCGCGTGTATGGAGACTTCCGCGGTGTTTCAGCCCGGAGGAGCCGCCTTGCTGTCGCTGAAGGGTCCGGACTTCATCACCGTATGCAGGACCAGATTGTACTCGAAGTACACCACGTAATCGCCGTAGTCCCAGCGGGTGATGGGCGGCTTGCCCACCGCGGGCATCTTCTCCAGCGGCGCGCCGAAGATGTGCTCCACGTTATCCATGTTCATGCCACGCATCGGCAAGGAAACGTTGCCCGTCTGGGCCGGTGAGGCCGTCATGGTGGGAGCGGGCGTTGCCGCCGCTGGAATGGCCGCCGGCACGGGTGCGGCAGGAACTGCTGTTGGTGCCGTGGCGGTGGACGCAGCAGGTGCGGAACTGGCAGCGGGCGCTGCCGCCGCCTGGGTCGTAGCGGCGGCAGCTGCAGCCGTGGCTGCTGCGGGGGCTGGGCTCGTGGCAGTGCTGGCGGTAGGCGCCAGCGGGATAGTGGTGGCGCTGCTCGTTGCAGTGGCGGCGGTGGGTGCCGCCGTCTCTGGGGGAGCCGCCGTGGAAGCCGTGGGAGCATCGGCGCCCAAGACCGGAGGCAGTGACAGGAACGCCAGCAAGCTCAGGCCGAAGATGAGGGCGGGGCGGGTCATGTCACAATCTCCGCTGGATAGGCCTTAACTATAGCACCGCAAATCCACGGAAAAAAGCTTCAAGGACATGAACTTAGATGATTTTCTTGACATATCGGCTCAGACGGGCACATGCGTTTTGACCCGCCCTTCAGGGAGGCGCGGCTCCTCCGGCGTTACAAGCGTTTCCTGGCGGACGTGGAGTTCCCGGACGGCCGCCGGATCACGGTCCATTGCCCCAATACGGGCTCCATGCTGGGCTGTGCCGAGCCCGGCATGCGGGTCTGGCTGAGCCAGGCCACCAACCCCAAGCGCAAATATGCCTGGACCTGGGAGCAGGTGGAGGCCCTTCCGGGAGTGGCGGTGGGCATCCACACCGGGCGTACTAATTCCCTGGTACGCGAAGGTATAGAGACGGGTCTGATCCGGGAACTGGCGGGTTATCCCAAGCTGCGGGGGGAGGTCATGGCTGGGGAGGGGTTCCGGGTGGATTTCCTTCTCAGTGGCGCCCGCGGAAAACCCGATTGCTACCTGGAGGTGAAAAACCTCACCGCCGCGGTACGGGATAGCGTCGCCTTGTTCCCGGATGCGGTGAGCGAGCGCGCGAGCCGCCACCTGCGGGAACTCATGCAGCGGGTCCGGGTCCATGAGCGGGCCATGCTCTGCTTCTGCGTACAGCGGGATGACGTGACGGAGGTGCGCCCCGCAGACAGTATCGATCGCATATACGGCAGGACCCTGCGGGAGGCCGTGGCAGCCGGCGTGGAAGTCACGGCCTACGCGGCGCGGGTGAGCCCCGCTGAGACCTCGCTATATCGTTCCATCCCGGTCCGCCTGCCTTGAATCAGCCCCTATAATGCGCGCTATGTTCAAGCCCCTCCCCCTTTTCATCGGCCTGCGCTATTTCCGTGCCAAGCGCCGCAACCAGTTCATCTCCTTCATCTCGGTGATGTCGCTGGTGTCCATCGCCATCGGCGTCATGGCTCTGATCACCGTGCTGTCGGTGATGAACGGCTTCCAGGACGAACTCCGGGATCGCATCCTGGGCATGACCTCGGATGCGACGGTGAGCGGTTTCGATAACCGCCTGGACGATTGGCCCAAGGTGATGCAGCAGTTGCAGCATCAGCCTCACGTGGTGGGCGCCGCGCCCTATGTGGAGGACCAAGCCATGCTCGCCAACGGTTCCAACATGAGCGGTACCGAGGTGCGCGGGGTGCTGCCTGACATGGAAGGGGCGGTCTCGGAGGTGGGCAAACGCATGGTGGTGGGGAGCCTCGACGACCTGACCCCGGGGAGCTACGGCATCGTGCTGGGCAAGGATCTGGCCTTCGCCCTGGCCGTCGCGCCGGGAGACAAGGTGATCCTGATGATCTCCCAGGGCAACGTCACACCCGCCGGCCTCATCCCGCGCTTCCGCCGCTTCACTGTCACAGGCGTGTTCGACGCCGGCATGTATGAGTATGACCGCGGGCTCGCCCTCATCAGCCTCAAGGACGCCCAGGCCCTCTACGGTCTCGGCGACGCCGTCAGCGGCGTACGTCTCAAGCTCGACGACAAGTATCTGGCGCCGGACGTGGCACGGACACTCAACCGCTCCTTTGACGGCCAGTACTTCGTCAGCGATTGGACCCAGGAACACGTGAACTTCTTCAAGGCAATCGCCATGGAGAAGACCGTGATGTTCATCATCCTCTCGCTCATCGAGCTGGTGGCGGCCATCAGTATCGCCATCACCCTGGTGATGGCGGTCACCGACAAGCAGGCGGACATCGCCATCCTGCGGACCTTAGGGGCTACGCCACGCAGCATCATGGGTATCTTCATCGTCCAGGGCACCATCATCGGCTTCCTGGGGACGATCCTGGGACTGGTGCTGGGAGTGCTCTTGGCCCATAACCTGAACGACATCATGCATTTCCTGCAGAACGCCCTCCATACGGAGTTCCTGCCGTCCAGCGTGTACTACATCAGCGATCTGCCAGCGGCCATCTACCCGGCGGACGTACTGCGCATCACCGTGGCGAGCTTCCTGCTGACGGTGCTGTCCACGCTCTATCCTGCCTGGCGCGCGGCTCGCACCCAGCCGGCGGAAGCCTTGCGCTATGAGTGAGGCCGTCATGCTGCGCTGCGAGAAGCTGGTGAAGCACTTCCAGGAGGGCGACTACCGGGTGGAAGTGCTGAACGGTGTCGGCCTGTCCGTGGCGGCTGGCGAGTGCGTCGCCATCGTCGGCGCGTCGGGTTCCGGCAAGAGCACGCTGCTGCATCTACTCGGCGGCCTCGACACGCCGACCTCCGGTGAGATCTATGTGGGCGGCGACGCCATGAGCGCCATGAGCGACACCGCCCGCGGTTTGTTGCGTAACCGCTCCCTGGGTTTCGTCTACCAGTTCCATCACCTGCTGCCAGAGTTCAGTGCCGTGGAGAACGTGGCCATGCCGCTGCTCATCGGCGGCGTGGATCCTGAGGAGGCGGAGGGTAGGGCGGACGAATTGCTGCGGAGGGTGGGCCTGGGACAACGCTTGAGCCACCGTCCCGCCAAGCTCTCCGGCGGCGAGCGGCAGCGAGCGGCGGTGGCGCGCGCGCTGATCCATCGTCCGGCGGTGGTGCTGGCGGACGAACCCACCGGCAACCTGGATTCCCATACCGGCGAGCAGGTCTACGACCTGATGCTGGAGCTAAATCGGGAACTGGGGACGAGCCTGGTGCTGGTGACCCATGATCTACGGCTTGCGGCGCGCATGCAGCGGGTGCTGCACCTACAGGACGGTCTGCTCTCGGACTGAACTACTGGTCTCTCTCGCGCCGCGCTGCCTGGCGGATCTTCCAGCGCCCGCGGATGGACAGCCGCCAGGCGAGGTCGAATGCTACGTAGGCCACGATGGCGAACAACAATCCCTCGATCACCCCCCCCAGCAGCACCGGTTCCAGGATGTGCCAGGCCTTGGAGAGTTCCGGCACGAGCCAGGGCTGGGTGATGGCTCCGCGGGTGTCTTCGCCCAAGTGCAGCACCCGGAGGATATGTTCCCCGAGCTTGTAGGCGATGAAATAGATGGGCCCGATGGTGAGGGGATTGTTGATCCATACTGCTGCCATCGCCACCGGCATGTTGACACGCCAGTAGAGTGCCCCCAGCACCGCAATGAATATGTGGCCGGGAACCGGCAGGCAGCAGACGAAGGCCCCCAGGGCCAGGGCCCGGCAGGTGCCACGGCGGCCGATGTGCCACAGGGCCGGGTCGTGCATCAGGAAGTCGAACGGCCGCAAGTACCACTTGCCGTGCAGCTTGGCGTGCAGGGTATCCCTGTCCGGCAGGAACTTGTTGAGGAACTTACGTGGCATCGTGCCGCGACTCCACGCGCGTTGGCGGCGGAACGGTTTCCGCAGTTTCAGGATAGGCCGTCGCGACCGGGGTTTTTATTAATCTAATATGAACTATATATAGGTCTGCCCCGGACCGCACGGGCCGGGATCACGGTCCCATTATCACCGACAGGGCGGGGTTAAGGAACCATGTGGAAGCCCGCTCTCGCGATGCTCACCGGTGTGCTGGCGGTGCTCGCCCTGCCGCAACTCCTGCCGGGCCCATGGCTCGCGGCGGCGTTGCCGGTGGCGGCGCTGGGGCTGGCATGGAAGCGCACCCGTTGGCTGGTGTTCCTGCCTCTCGGTTTCGTCTGGTGCTGGCAGACGGCGGGCCGGAACCTGGATGCGCGGCTCGACCCGGCATTGGAAGGGCGTGAACTCACGGCTGTGGGTTGGGTGCATTCCCTGCCGGAGACCCGTGGCCCCCTGGTGGAGCTCCATTTCGCGGTGGAGACCCTGGACGGCAAGCCGCCCGGCCCCGGCACACCGAAGCTCATCCGCCTGAGTCTCGCGGATGCTGACCCGGTTCCCCAGGCGGGCGAGCATTGGCGGTTCCAAGTGCGGCTGCGGCGGCCGCGGGGGTTCATGAACCCGGGCGGCTTCGATTACGAGGGCTGGTTGTTCCGCCGTGCTATCGGTGCCACGGGTTACGTGCTGGAAGACGCAGTACTTCTCCCGGGGGGGCTTCGTTATCCGCTGTTGCGTCTGCGCGCCAGCTTGCGCCAGCGCATCGGAGCGGCGCTGCCCGCCGACGCGTTCGCCGGCATGGCAGCAGCCCTCGCCACCGGCGACCAGGGCGGCATCAGCGAAGACCAGTGGCAGGTGCTGCAGGCCACCAACACCGTGCACCTCATGGCCATCGCCGGCCTGCACATCGGCGTGGTGGCGGGTTTCCTGTTCCTGCTGTTGCGCGCGGTGTGGAGACGCAGTGCTTGGTTGTGTGCCCGCTGGCCGGCACAGGTGGGGGGAGCGGTGGCAGCATTTCTAGGTGCAGCGGTATATGCCGCGCTGGCGGGGTTCACCTTGCCCACACAGCGGGCTTTGATCATGCTGGCGGCGTTCGCTCTCGGAGTGGTATTGCGCCGGCGGCTCAAGCCTGCCGACACCCTCGGTCTCGCCCTACTGGGCGTACTGCTTCTGGATCCGCTCGCCGCCTCGGAAGCGAGCTTCTGGTTGTCCTTCGGCGCGGTGGCCGCCATCCTGTTCGTATACAGCGGTCGAGTTGGCTTGCGTCACACCTGGCTCATGGAGCTGCTGCGTACCCAGTGGGCCGTGGGCATCGGACTCCTGCCTTTGCTGGCGTTCTTCTTCCAGCGAGCGGGCATGACCGCACCGCTGGCGAATCTGGCCGTGGTACCCCTCTACAGCCTGCTGGTGGTCCCTCTCACGCTCTGCGGCGCGATCCTGCTTTCATTCTGGCCTGCCGCCGGCGCATTGCTCCTGAAGGGCGCCACCGGCGTGATGGCCCTGAGCTGGCCCTTTCTGGAACGCCTGGCCCATCTGCCTTCCGCGTCACTGCCTGCACCTGCGCCGGCGCTCATTCCGGTGACGCTCGCGATGCTCGGCGCCTTCTGGCTGCTCATGCCCCGTGGAATGCCTGCACGGCTGCCCGCGGCGCTGCTGTTGTTGCCGCTCTTTATCACGCCGCCCACGGGCATACCGCCGGGTGGTTTCGACGTCACGCTCCTGGACGTGGGGCAGGGACTCTCGGCGGTGGTACGCACCGCGGATCACGTGCTGGTGTTCGATACCGGGCCCAGGTTCCTGTCGGGTTCTGACACGGGCTCCGAGGTGTTGATTCCCTATCTCCAGTCCCAGGGTATCACCGCGCCGGATCTGACGGTGTTGAGTCATGGCGACAGCGATCATTCCGGCGGCCTCGCGAGCCTGAGGAACGCCTACCCATCCATGCCGGTATACACCAGCGCCGTGGATCGCTTCCCGCGCACGCGCGCCTGCTTGCAGGGTCAGCGTTGGGAATGGGACGGCGTGCGTTTCGCGGTGCTGTACCCCGACCAGGACACTCCCTACAGCGGCAACGACGCCTCCTGCGTGCTCAAAGTGAGCGGCCCCGGAGGCAGCGTGCTCCTCACCGGAGATCTCATGAAGAAGGGCGAGAAGCGGCTCTTGCAACTTGACGCGGGCGGCCTCAAGAGCGAACTCCTGGTGGCGCCGCACCATGGCAGCAACTCCTCTTCCACGCCGCCTTTCGTGGCGGCGGTCGCGCCCGCGGCGGTGTGGTTCCCGGTGGGTTACCGCAACCGCTGGGATTTCCCCAAGCCCGAGGTGGTGGATCGCTACCGGCAGACCGGGGCGGAGCTGGCGGACAGCGCCTCCGACGGCGCACTGCGCATGTGTTTCCGGCCGGGAAGCCAACCTGTTCTCAACATGCGCTGGCGGCGGGACGCGGCGCATCTCTGGACGGCGCAATAACAGGCTGAAACAGCCAAAATCCAGTATCATGCCGGAAGTCTGATACGGGGCGGGAGCGGCATGTTCGAGATCATCAAGGCGGGCGGCTGGGTGATGGTGCCGCTCATCCTGTGCTCCATCATCGTCGTGGGCATCATCGCCGAACGCTTTTGGACCCTGCAGACCCGTCGGGTCGCCCCGGATCACCTGGCAGCCCAGGTCTGGCACTGGATCCGCAACGGCGAGTTCACCGAGGAGCGCATGCAGGCTCTGCGCACCGGCTCGCCCCTCGGACGGCTGCTGGCGATCGGTATCCTGCACCGTTCCTCCGACCGCGAGGTGCTGAACGACGCCATCGCCGATGCCGGCCGGCACATCATCCATGAGCTGGATCGTTACCTCATCACCCTGGGCAGCATCGCCACCATCTCACCGCTGCTGGGCCTGCTCGGCACCGTGCTCGGCATCATGCACGTTTTCGCCGCCATATCCCAGGTGGGTCTGGGCAATCCCACGGCGCTCGCCGGCGGCATCTCCCAGGCGCTGATCACCACCGTCGTCGGCCTGATGGTCGCCATCCCCGCCTACGTGGCGCACCGTTATCTGCGCGGCCGGGTGGACGAACTGGTGGTGCAGATGGAGCGTGACACCACGCGCCTGGTGAACGCCCTGCAGGGACGTCAAGCACCCGCGGAGTGGCAGCGCCGGGGTGACCGTGAAGCTGCGTGAGCGGTCACGCTGGGAGGACCCGGAGCTGAACCTCATCTCGCTGGTGGACGTGGTGCTCATGCTGCTGGTGTTCTTCATGATGACCACGCACTTCATCCAGAGCACAAGCGTGATGGTGGACCTCCCGACAGCTGGTGCTCCCCCGGTCTATAACCGGGCTGACGGCATCGAGGTGACGGTGGACGCGGAGGGGCATTACTTCGTGGACCAGAAGGCGGTGCCGGGCAGCGACCCCGAGAGCCTGCGCGAGGCACTGATGGCCGCCGCTGGTGAACGACGCGACCAGCCCATCGTCCTCAGGGCCGACGCCCGCGCCACCCATCAGTCGGTGGTGACGGTGATGGACGTCGCCGGTGCGCTCGGTTTCGCGCAACTGCAGATCCTCACCACCCAATCACGCGCCGTTCCCTGACCATGGACCAACCGCAGCACGTTCACAGTGTGTTCGCCGTCTACCGGCGACTCATGGGCTATGCCTTGCCCCATTGGCGCCGTTATCTGTTTGCGACGTTCGGCATGGTCATCTATGCCTTTACTCAGGCCGCCTTCGCCGCTCTGATGAAGCCGCTGCTGGATAAGGGCATCCTGTTACACGATCCCGTCACCATGCGCAGGCTGCCGCTGGAAGTGGTCGCGCTATTCCTGCTCCGCGGTGCTGCGGATTTCATGGCCGCTTATAACATCAGCTGGGTGGGCCGCAGCATCATCAAACGCATGCGCCAGGAGACCTTCACGCAGTTGTTGCGCATGCCGTCCCGTTACTACGATTCGACGTCTTCCGGGATGCTGCTCTCCAAGATCACCTACAACATCGAGCAGGTGGCCGATGCCACCACCAATTCGGTGACGGTGCTGGTGCGCGACGGGCTTACCATCATCGGCCTCGTGGGCGTAATGTTCTACCAGAGCTGGAAATTGTCGCTCTTCATCCTGGTGCTGGGCCCGGTGATCGCGCTACTGGTGCGCTACATCAGCGAACGCTTCCGGCGCTACAGCCGCCGCATCCAGGATTCCATGGGCGACGTCACCAAGGTGGCGGAAGAGGTGATCACGGGCCAGCGTATCGTCAAGTTGTTCGGTGGCCATGCTCATGAGACCGAGCGCTTCGCCCAGGTGAACGAGCGCAACCGCTACCTAAAT
>DATGHI010000096.1:0-6010 GCA_035308065.1 Gammaproteobacteria bacterium
CCATTTCACCTTCCTCGGTGTGCGCGAATACGTGCTGGGCGAGGAGAACGGCGAGGAAGTGCTGAAGCTGGTGCCGAACTCCGGCCTCGGCATCCTGCGTGAGACCAACGCCAAGGTCTCGCAGTCCTTCCTGGTGCTGCCGAAGGATGTGCGCAAACGCGCCCGTGCCAAGGAGTTCATGATCGTCACCAAGGCCAACTCCCAGGCCACGGTGCACCGCCCGGGATACCTCGACTACGTGGGCATCAAGCGCTACACGCCCGACGGCAAGGTCGCCGGCGAGTGGCGCTTTCTCGGTCTGTTCACCTCCACCGCCTACAACGCCAGCCCGCGCGAGATCCCGGTGCTGCGCGAGAAAGTGGCCGAAGTCATGCGCCGTTCCGAGATGCCATCCTCGAGCCACGACGGCAAGGCCTTGATGCACATCCTCGAGACTCTGCCGCGTGACGAGCTCTTCCAGAGCACCACCGACGAGCTGTTCGAGACTGCCATGGGCGTGGTGCAGTTGCAGGAACGCCAGCGCGTCAAGCTGTTCATGCGTCGCGACAGCTTCGGCCGCTTCTTCTCCTGCCTCGTCTACGTCCCGCGCGACCGTTACAACACCCAGGTGCGCCAGAAGATGGAGGCCGTGCTGTTCCAGGCGCTGAACGGCAAGAGCGTGGAACACACCGTGGTGCTGTCGGAGTCGGCCCTGGCGCGCGTGCACATCATCGTCCGCACCACCCCCTGGCAGCTGCCGAAATACGACCGCTCGCTCCTGGAGAAGGACATCGTCCTCGCCGTGCGCTCCTGGCAGGACGAACTCCAGGATGCGCTGGTGGGGAAGTGCGGCGAGGAACAGGGCCTGAAGCTCTTCGCGCGCTACGGCAACCACTTCCCGGCCGCCTACCAGGAGGACATCCGCCCCGTCGCGGCCGTGTTCGACGTGGAGCAGGTGGACGCGCTCAACGCGCGCGAAGGCCTGCGCATGAGCCTCTACCGGCCGCCCTCCTCGCCGCCGGGCTATCTGCGCTTCAAGACCTTCCATCGGGAACAGACCATCCCCATCTCCGATGCCCTGCCGATGCTCGAGAACATGGGCGTGCGCGTCATCAGCGAACGCCCCTACGAACTCGACCTGGCGGACGGCAGCATAGTCTGGATACAGGACTTCGAGCTCATCCACGTCGGTGACCTGGACGTGGAAGCGGTAAAGGAGGCCTTCCAGGAGCAGTTCGCCCGTGTCTGGAACGGTGAAGCGGAGAGCGATGGCTTCAACCGCCTGATCCTCGGGGCGGGTCTGAGCTGGCGCCAGACCATGCTGTTGCGGGCGTATTGCAAATACCTGCTGCAGACCGGCATCAGCTTCAGCCAAGCCTACATGCAGCGTGCCCTCTACAGCCACCCGGTCATCGCCAAGGCTCTCGTCGCCCTGTTCGAGGCGCGCCATGATCCTTCCGTCGCCGCCGCCAAGCGCGATGGCTTGACCGAAAAATACTCCAGCGAGATCGCCGCGGCCCTGGAACAGGTCTCGAGCCTGGACGACGACCGCATCCTGCGCCTGTTCCTGGGCGCGGTCATGGCCACGCTGCGCACCAACTATTTCCAGAAGGACGCCACGGGTGCCCACAAGGCCCATGTCTCCTTCAAGTTCGACCCCAGCCAGCTCGAACTGCCCCTGCCGAAGCCGCTGTTCGAGATCTGGGTGTATTCGCCCAAGGTCGAGGGCGTGCACCTGCGCATGGGCAAGGTGGCGCGCGGTGGCCTGCGCTGGTCCGACCGGCGCGAGGACTTCCGCACCGGGATCCTGGGGTTAGTTAAGGCACAGAACGTCAAGAACACGGTCATCGTGCCGGTGGGCGCCAAAGGCGGCTTCTACGTGAAGCGCCCGCCCGCGGCTGGCGACCGCGAGGCGGTGATGAAGGAAGGCATCGCCTGCTATCAGACCTTCCTGCGCGGCCTCTTGGACCTCACCGACAACCTCGCGGGCACCAAGGTCGTCCCCCCGAAGGACGTGGTACGCCACGACCCGGACGATCCCTACCTCGTGGTCGCCGCCGACAAGGGCACGGCCACGTTCTCCGACATAGCCAACGGCGTCTCGGCGCAATACGGTTTCTGGCTGGGCGACGCCTTCGCCTCCGGCGGCTCCGTGGGCTACGACCACAAGAAGATGGGCATCACCGCCAAAGGCGGCTGGGAATCCGTCAAGCGCCACTTCCGCGAGATGGGCATCGACATCCAGACCACCGACTTCAGCGCCGTGGGCATCGGCGACATGTCCGGCGACGTATTCGGCAACGGCATGCTGCTGTCGCGTCACATCCGGCTGCTGGCGGCCTTCGACCACCGCCACGTGTTCATCGACCCTTCCCCGGACCTGGAGGCGAGCTTCAAGGAACGGGAGCGCATGTTCAATCTGCCGCGCTCCTCCTGGGCGGACTACGACGCCAAGCTGATCTCCGCGGGCGGCGGCGTCTGGCCGCGTAGCGCCAAGAGCATCCCGCTCAGCAAGGAGGCGGCCGCGGCGCTGGGTGTGCAGCCGGGTAACTATCCGCCGCTGGAAGTGATGCGTGCCATCCTCAAGGCGCCGGTGGACCTCCTCTGGAACGGCGGCATCGGCACCTACGTGAAATCCACCCGCGAGACACACGCCGAGGTGGGAGACCGCGCCAACGACGGCCTGCGCATCAACGGCAGTGAACTGCGCTGCAAGGTGGTGGGCGAGGGTGGCAACCTGGGTTGCACCCAGCTGGGGCGCATCGAGTACGCCCTCGCTGGTGGGCGCCTCAACACCGACTTCATCGACAACTCCGCGGGCGTCGACTGCTCCGACCACGAAGTCAACATCAAGATCCTGTTGAACCTGGTGGCAACCGAGAAGGAGCTGGCGGAACCAGCCCGCAACAAGCTCCTAGCCGAGATGACCGACGAGGTCGGAGCCCTGGTGCTGCGCGACAACTATATGCAGGCCCAGGCCATCTCCGTGGCCGACGCTCAGGCCGCGGCCCGCATCAGCGAATACGGCCACCTGATCCGCGCCTTGGAGAAGAGCGGCGCACTGAACCGCACCATCGAGTTCCTGCCCAGCGACGACGGCCTCGCCGAGCGCCGCAAGTCCGGCCGCGGCCTGACACGGCCCGAACTCGCGGTGCTCCTCGCCTACAGCAAGATCGACATCTACAACGGCCTCTTGGCCGGCGACGTGGCCGAGGACCCCTACCTCGCCAACGAGCTGGAGAACTATTTCCCTGTGCCGCTGCAGAAACGCTACCGCGAGCTCATGCCGAAGCACCGGCTGTGCCGCGAGATCATCTGCACCGCAGTCACCAACAGCCTCGTCAACCGTATGGGCTCCACCTTCGCACACCGCATGCAGGAAGAGACCGGCGCCGATGCTTCCAGCGTGGCCCGCGCCTACACCATCGCCCGCGAGAGCCTCGGCATGCCGAAGCTCTGGGCGTCAGTGGAAGCCCTGGACAACAAGGTGCCCTCCAGCGTGCAGGTCTCCATGGCGGTGCAGAGCTCGCGGCTGCTGAAGCACGTCACCCGCTGGCTGATCGACCACCTCCGCGACCGCCTCGACATCGCCGCCACCGTGCCCGTCTACGAGCCGGGCGTGGCCGCCCTGGTGACGCACCTGCCGGGCGTGCTCAGCGAAGACCTGCTGGATACCTTCACCGCCGGTGTGCAGCAGTACGCCGACGTGGGGGTGCCGGAGGCCCTGGCGCGGCGCATCGCCGCCATACCGGTGCTCTATGCCGCCCTCGACATCGTGGACGTGGCCAATGCCGTCAAGCTGCCGGTGGAAGTGGTCGCCAAGGTCTATTTCCACATCGGCCGGGAACTGGAACTCGACTGGCTGCGGGCGCGCATCGAGGACCTGTCGGTGGACGGTCACTGGCAGGCCGTAGCCCGCGGCACCCTGCGCGAGGACCTCTACGCCCAGCAGCGCGAGCTCACGGCCCAGGCGCTCCACGGCGCCCAGGACACCCGTTCCGCCATGAAACAGCTGGATCAATGGCTCACGGGCCATGCCGCCCGGGTGCAGCATGCGAACCGCGTGCTGGCCGACATGAAGGCCGCCGAGATCGCCGATTTCGCCTCGCTTTCGGTCGCTCTGCAGGAGATTCGCAAGCTGGCTCGTGCCAACTGAATCCCAGACCGGCTCAAGCAGCCGGGCTTTTCTGGCGCCTAGCGGCGGCGGCGAGTAATCTAACGAGACCGACACGTCCCAAGGGACCGGTCCATGCACGCCGCCGATACCCAGGCCAACTATAGGCAGACCCTGCGCGATCTCTCCGAGCGCATGGTCACGGCGCAGAAGCCCATCCGCATCCTCGACCACATCAAGTGGGACGCCTCCATCCAGGAGGGGTTCTTCAAATCCGGCGCACGCGAACTGCCCAAGGTGGACACCGCCTATTACGCGAACCGTCCGCTGGGATTCGACCCCGCCAAGAAACGTCAGGAGTTCCACGACATCGAGCGGGACATCACCCGCAGCCTCGGCCAGTTCAATTCCTTGGGCGGCATCATGCGCCGCATGTGCCGCGAATACATCCAGGTGGTGCGCATGCTGGAGGGCCGCGGCACCGAAGAGTTCGGCGCGATCGCCGAGGAACTCTACGGCTCCGCCAGCGATGCCTTCCACGAGGGCGGCCCGACCCTCGCCGACCTGGGCAAACTCCTGGGTGACGCCATCGCCAGCATCGACCAGAGCGAGCTCCTCAAGCCCGAGGAGAAGACCATCGGCGGCGAGCAGGCGGTGGAGATACTGCAGCAGCGCCTCAACCATGCGTTCCGCGAGACCGAAGGCACGATACGCGTGCGCCTGTCCGACGGCATCCTGGCGGACGCCGCCGCCGGCGCCGATTACATCAAGCTCCGCAAGGAAGCGAAATTCAACGACCGCGACCTCCGGGTGCTCGAGGTCCACGAAGGTTGGGTGCACCTCGGCACCACGCTCAACGGCACCTCGCAACCCGTCTGCACCTTCCTCAGCAAGGGGCCGCCCTCCTCCACCATCACGCAGGAAGGGCTCGCCATCCTCATGGAGATCATCACTTTCGCGTCCTACCCGAGCCGGCTGCGGCGGCTGGCCAACCGCATCATCGCCGTGGACTTGGCCGAGAAGGGCGCCAATTTCCTGGAGGTCTATCGCTTCTTCCAGGAGCAGAACCTGGGCGAACAGGAGAGCTATGCCAACGCTGCGCGCATCTTCCGCGGCAGCACGCCCCAGGGGCGGCCCTTCACCAAGGACCTGTCCTACAACAAAGGCTTCATCATGATCTACAACTACATGCGCCTCGCCGTGCGCAAGGGCATGCTGAACCGCATCCCGCTGCTGTTCTGCGGCAAGACCACCCTCGAGGACGTCCGTACCCTATCCCAGTTCGTGGACGAGGGCATCGTGGCCCCGCCCCGCTTCCTGCCTCCCCAGATCGCCGACCTCAACGCCATAACCGCCTGGATGTGCTACTCCAACTTCCTGAACCGGCTCGACCTGGGCCGCATCCAGGACGACTACGCCTCCATCCTCTGACTCCGGCTCAGCCTGTTCCCGGTTGCCCCGGAGGCGGGCTTAAGCCGCTTAATGGGGTTCGACCCCCTTCCCGGGGATTCCGCCGGCGGGGGCTGCCAACGTCCCCCGGTCCCGGGCGTTATAGCCCTGGAGGGCCAGTTTTTCAGGCCCGGAAGGGGATAAGGCTCTTGGTGGGCGGCGCCTCTACCCCTACAATATGCGGCCTGGATTTCGAACCCTGAGGGCTCCATGAAAAACCTGCGTATCTCCATGATTTCCCTGGTGCTCGGCCTGGCGGCCGCCGTGACCGCCGCCTGGGGCGCCGAATCGGTCATGAGTCTCATCACCAGCGGCGAAGCGGTGCAGAAGGAAGTACTGGACAACAAGTCCGCGATGGAAGCCGCCGAGAACAAGAACAAGGATTTGGCCACGGAGGGCAAACAGCTGACGACGGAAAAGAGCCAGATCCTCGCGGACCTGGATGCCTGGCAGAAGGAGAACGACGAC